>JAQWYM010000054.1 GCA_029253965.1 Gammaproteobacteria bacterium | reverse complement strand
ATAATATTCAGTTCATTCATGATGGTACTGAAACAACTCCTAGTTTTAGTCTGAGAATAAAAGATAATGCTGTGGCGAATTCTGCATTTTCAAAAAATGTTTATGCTGACATAACATTTGTTAATGTAAACGATACACCAGTATTTGAGAGTCCTAATTTGAGTGTTAATGAAGGGCAAACAGTCATTATTACTGAAAATAACATAGGCATAAGTGATGATAGTGCCGTTGCTGATTTGATAGTTACTGTGAGTGCAGTATCTGCAGGATATTTTGAAAGCACTGATGCAACAGGAACTGCGATTACGACATTTAGTTTGGCTGATGTGCAAGCAGGTACAATACAGTTTGTTCATGATGGCGGAGAGACAGCCCCTCAATTTTCTATTGTAGTGACTGATGGTGAGTTTACAACCGCTGTGGTTCCTGCGTTCGTCAGATTTATTGCTGATAATGATGATGCGCCTGTGCTTAATTCTTCGAGTCTAGCAGTAACAGAGGGGCAATCAACAACGCTCTCTTTAGCTGATTTAAATATTACGGATATTGATACCGACAACAATGACTTAACCATCGAAGTAAGTGCATTGACAGGTGGGTCTATTGTAAGAGTACTCGATGCCAACAGCATACCCGTAAGCACACAAGTGACAACTACGTTTACATTGGCAGAAGTTGATTCTGGAGTTATCCAGTTTGTGCATGATGGACTTGAATCAATACCTGCATTTGAAGTAAATGTATCTGATGAGACAACTGATTTAGCCGCTGAGAGTGTGCTGATAGCTTATACGCCATTGGATAATGCTCCAGAAATCGTTGATATTCCTGCGTTGAGTATAAGTCAAGATTCACGTACTACAATTGCCCTGTCGCATTTAGGTAATATTACTGATTCTGATTCATCAAATGCTGAGATTGAAGTACTGATGTCGAATATCAGCGGCGGTCAATTTGAAGACAGCTCAATGACTGGTATTGCCATTAGTAGCTTCACCTTGGCAGCGGTGGCTAGTGGCACGATTGATTTTGTTGCAACTGGTTCAGAAGCGCCGACATTCTCAATTTCGGTTTCAGATGCTGGAAACAGTTTTGGTACTGCAGAGCCTGTCGTCATTGCCTTTGATATGGCAAACAATGATGAGCCAGTTGTTACAGCCGCGTCATTTGCGATTACTGAAGGTGAGACATTTGCTATAAACATAGCAAACCTAGGGGTGATAGACCCTGAAGGCGCAAACGATGAGGTCGTTATTACCGTAACCGCTACTAATGGTCAGTTTGAAAACACAACATCTGCAGACACAGCAATTACCACTTTTACATTGCAGGAGGTTATTGACGGCAACATCATTTTTGTACCCACAGGCATTGATACGCCGGTGATTACAGTACAGGCATCTGATACTGACAACACAGCAAAAGCGGCAATAGCCGCATCAATTGACTTCACTCAGAAGGCTAAAATCATGTTTGGTGATGGCTCTGGTGATGGAACAATCTATGGTGCTGATGGCGGTTCAGCTATCCTCAGCGATAATGATACTTTGACGGGCTCATCACAGAATGATGTTATTTTTGCCGATGGTTCTGGTGGTGGAGGTGCTAAACCGCGCTGGTCTACCACTCCAGCTTCAGCAGGTGGTGCAGCGGGTAGTGGTGATGACACCATTACTGCGGGTGCAGGTAATGATATTATTTTCGGCGATGGCTTTGAAGGTGGTGCCAGTGGTGATTATAGAGGTGGATATGGTGGCGGTGGTGGCGGTGCTGGTACTGAAGAAGGCAGTGGTAATGTTAGCTGGTCAGCAGGAGGTATTGGGGCCAGTGATGGAACTAGTGGTAAAACTGACAGCAAAATAGTGAACTCAGAATATACAACCTTAGGCCTTGAAAGGCGTTCATACGACTATAATGGTACTAGTAGATCTGGTGCTGCGGGTGCCGGTCTTAGGGGTAATGTATCTACTGGTAAGGATGGTAATCGCGCAAAATTTAGCGATGATTTAGAGCAAACGTTGTATGACGAAATATTAAACGATGTAATGCAGGGTACCGATTCAGACGACCGAGTATTTACCCAAAACCAAGGCAGCGGCAGCGATATTATTGATGCTGGCTCAGACAATGATTATGTGTTTGCTGGTGGAGGAGATGACAGCATTAGAGGTGGTCAGGGTGATGACACCCTTTGGGGTGGTGAAGGTGCAGATACGTTTATTTATATTGCTGGTGACACGGGCGTGGATACCATTAGAGATTTTGATATCACAGCAGGTGACAAAATTGATTTATCAGCTTTAATAACTAACTATATTGATGGTGAAGACTATTCTTCTTGGATAAGAGTCATAGCCGACGATGCAGATAGACGAATTGAGATTGATGATACAGGAAGCTCGAACTTTAGTGATGTATCGCATGTAATTGTTCTTGAAGATAATCCAAATATAAATAACATTGATGACCTGATTTTAAATATATTTGTTAGCAACAACCCTATTATATTTAGAGCAGATTTTGAAATTAGTGATGGTGAGACGGTCGTTGTTACAATAGATGATATTTTTGTTGTGAGTAGTGAATCCGACGATGCTAATTTAATCTTCGCTGTGAGTGACGTGACAGATGGCAGTTTTATCCTCACAATTGATGAGACCATAGTTACCTCGTTTACACGAGAGCAATTGGCGGCAGGTGAGGTTTCCTTCAAGCATGATGGTAATAGTGTCTTGCCTTCTTTTAATATTCAAGCTTCTGTTAATGGGTCAGGCGGGAATCAGTTTGCAAGCAGTATTGTTTTTAATTCAGTGGAAAATGATGCTCCAACCGTGACTCAACCTAGTATTACAATTAGTGAAGGACAATCTAAGGTTGTGAGTCTGGCTGATTTAGGTGTAAACGATATTGATAGCATCAGTAATGAAATAATTATTAGTCTTAGCAATATTCAAAATGGTATCTTTATTAATTCAAGCTTGGATAATCCTTTAGAGGCAGTGACTACATTTACACTGCAAGATGCTGATGATGGCCTTATCACATTCGTACATGATGGTAGTGAGTCAGCTCCTACTTTTTCAGTGCAGGCCAGCGATGGTAGTTTAGACTCTGGCACTGAGGTAGCGGCAGACATAAATTATATTCCGATTGATGATGTTTCTGAAAGTACGAGTGCATCACATATTACAGTTGATCAAAATTCGGAAGTCACTGTAACTAACGGGATGCTTAACATTCATGATCGAGATAACGTAGAAGAAGAGATAATTGTAAATTTGAATGAAGTGAGGGGTGGTTATTTTCAATACATTGATAGTCCAGGTGCAACTATCAGCAACTTCACCATTGGTGATATTGATGCAAATAAGATCTCGTTTGTACATGATGGCAAGTCAGAGCAGGGCACCTTCCAGTTTGTAACAATGTCTAATGGAGTTAATGGGCCTTCAGAGGTTGGATATATTGCAGTAGAGCGGGCAGACAATCAGGCGCCGGTTATCCACCAAATTATGCTTGATATTAGTACGGGTGAAACAGTAACACTAACCCTTGAGAATTTTAACATCCAAGATACAGATGATACCCAAGATAATATCTCTATCAAAATTTCAAACCTGAGATATGGAGAGTTTAAAAATTCTGCAGGTATAGCTGTTACGGAGTTCGTTCTAGCAGATATAGCTGCAGGCAATATCACTTTTACCCACGATAATAGTACAAATATTTCTGCCTTTGACGTGCAGGTAAAAGATGCGGCTAATGATGTTTATAGTAGCCGCCTACACGCATCGGTTATATTTAATAATATCCTGAGAGTCCCTGAAAACAAACCTTCACTCATCATAATAGAAAATCAAAATGGGAGCTTTGAGCTCAACAACGAATTATTGACTGGAAGTAATTCCATAGAAGTTGTAGGCACTAAAAATTATTATACTTTTAATTCGGGTTCAGGCCTATATGTCGATACATATGGTGCTTACCCTCTTATAAGTGTACTAAATGAAGATAAAATCGTCATGCAGCTCGCTGGTGATATCTATGTTGCCAAGACATATAACAGTATAGATGTTGTTCTAAATACAGATGTAAATGATTTCACTCAAATCATCGAATCTACATTCAAAATTGCTCAAGGTGAAAGGATTACTATTTCTAATAATGACCTAGGGGTTGTTGATGCGGACGATAGTGCGCAGAATATTTTGATACGAGTGTCGGATGTTCAAAATGGACAATTTGAACATGTGGATGCTCAGGGCAGTCCACTAGTAGAGTTCAGTTTGGCGGATGTTCAAAATGGCAAAGTGCAATTTTTACATGACGGCTCGACAGATGCGGCTGTTTATACTATTCAGGCAAAAGATGATGCTGTAAATAGTATTTTCGGTAAGGAAGTTACTAAAAATACCTTTTTGGATAAAACGGGAGATGACGCCCCCTTCATTAAAGTTTTAGGAGGTTTTGATGTTAGCGATAGTGATACCGACCATGAAGACATCAATATAACAGTGACAGAAGCTCATGGCGGCTATTTTTATGTGTACGATACTGATGAAATAGTAACTAGCTTTTCTTTAAGTGAATTTACATTAAGTAATATTCGCATAGCTTACAACGATGGTATTAATAGAGTTGCAAGCTTTGATATTGACGTCAATGATGGTACTTCCTTGGTATCTGAAACTATTTATGTGGGTGGAGGGAGCTCCCCAAGGGGAGAAGGGATTGGAATTGACTTCCGTGTTAGTCAAGGTGAAATTGTTACCTTGGGACGATCTGATTTTATTTTATCGAGTGACGTGAAAAGCAATAACGTCCCAGTTGGCTCAACCGAGAATGCATTCTATGCAATCAAGGCATATGATCGGGTCACAGTGAATGTTGAATCTGTCACTGCAGGAATTTTTGTAAATAGTGATAATGCAACTTTGGCTATCACCTCATTTACACTGGCTGAAGTTGATGGTGGCAAAATTCGCTTTATTCATGATGGTAGTTCTAATAATTCTATCATTCGACTTCACGCTATTGATGCCTTTGATGTTCTGTCGCCTAGTCAAATATCAGTAGTATCTATTAGTGATCCTAATCAGGGTCCTTTCATTTATTCTAGCGGTTTTTATCTGAATGATTCTGCCCCTGTATTATTGGATAAGGATATGTTTTCTCTTCGTAATACCGATAGTGATGTAGATTCCACAGAACTGCAGTTCAGGGTAGATAACCTTATTGGAATTTACTTCCATAGAGTCACTACTCCCGGCGTTAGCATTACCGAATTTACATTATCTGAGGTAGAGTCTGGTGGAATTGAAATGATAAGCAGGGATAACACTTACCCTAGTTTTGATATTTCTGTGAGATCTACCTCAACTGGGGACTATTCTCCAGCGCATACCGCATTTGTGAATCTTATAACAGACTCAGATGGCGCTCCCACGATTACTTTATCACCTATAGCGATTGATGAAGGACAGGTGGTCACACTTACTGAAACAGATTTTCTGATTAAAGATATTAATACCCCGGCATATAATGTGGCAATCACGACCTCTGATGTGGTGGGTGGCCAATTCTTTAATCAGGGTAGAAGTATTTTTGAGTTTAACTTAGAAGATTTAAGAGCAGGTGATATTACTTTCGCTCATGATGGCGGCGATGAGCCAGCATTTAAAATATCAATAAGTGATGGCATATCAGTTACGACAGCTCAAGCTGTCACTATTATTTTTGATGATAATCAAGAAGACGCCCCGGAAATTGTTGATGTCCCCTCGTTGACTATTAGTGAAGATTCCACGACTACAATTACCATGTCGCATTTGGGTAATATCACGGATCCAGATTCATCAAATACTGCGATTAATGTGCTCGTGTCGAATGTCAGCGGTGGACAATTTGAAAATGCCACATCCACTGGTGTTGCCATTAGTAGCTTTACCCTGGCTGAGATAGATAGTGGCACAATTGTCTTCGTTGCAAGCGGCTCAATCGCACCAACCTTTTCAATTGTAGCGTCAAACGCTGCTACCAGTATTGATACAGCCGTACCCGTGGTCATTGCCTTTGATACGGCAAACAATGATGAGCCAGATGTTACAGCTGCGTCATTTGCGATTACTGAAGGTGAGACATTTGCTATAAACGTAGCAAACCTAGGGGTGATAGACCCTGAAGGCGCAAACGATGAGGTCGTTATTACCGTAACCGCTACTAATGGTCAGTTTGAAAACACAACATCTGCAG
>JAQWYM010000051.1 GCA_029253965.1 Gammaproteobacteria bacterium | reverse complement strand
CTCCAATGACCGATCTTGCTGATATCATTGTGGACTTGGTTGATACTGGCGATACATTACGTGCCAACGGTTTAGAGCCTCTGGAACATATTGCAGATATCAGCTCACGGCTGGTTGCGAACAAGGCCTCAATGAAGGTTAAATTTGATACAATGCAAACTGTTGTCGAACAGTTTCGCCAGCATTTAACGGCTTAAGACTTAGGATTAGAAAGAAAATGAGTTACGAAACTGATGACCTCCGTATTATTGAGATGAAAGAAGTAAGTGCGCCCTCACAGGTGCATGCTGAATTTCCTATCTCAAAGGATGCCGCTCGCTGTGTGACTGAAGCACGTGGTGATATTCAGAAGATTTTAAATGCCGATGATGACCGCTTAGTCGTTATTGTCGGTCCTTGTTCTATCCATGATCCTGCTGCAGCACGTGAATATGCAGAGCGCTTAATGAAGCAGCGTCAGCTGTGGGCAGACGATCTCCATATTGTGATGCGCGTCTATTTTGAAAAGCCACGTACAACGGTAGGCTGGAAGGGATTGATTAACGATCCTAAGTTGGACAACAGTTTCGAAATTAATACAGGCTTGCGACTTGCCCGTGAGCTGCTGCTAGACCTTAATAGTATGGGTATGCCAGCAGGCACAGAATACCTAGACCTGATTAGCCCACAATATGTTGCTGATTTAGTGAGTTGGGGTGCGATTGGCGCCAGAACAACCGAGAGTCAGGTGCATCGTGAACTTGCCTCAGGCTTGTCTTGTCCCGTTGGCTTTAAGAATGCAACTGATGGCGGTTTGCAGGTAGCGGTTGACGCGATTGGTTCAGCGACTCGTCCACACCATTTCCTCTCTGTAACTAAAGAGGGTAAATCAGCAATCTTCTCTACCGCTGGTAATCCTGATTGCCATGTCATCTTAAGAGGCGGCAAGGAGACCAATTATGATGCGGCTAGTATTCAGGCTTCTTGTAGCGATCTAGAGAATGCAAACTTACCGGCAGTGGTTATGGTCGATTGCAGCCACGCTAATAGTTTGAAGCAGCATGATAGACAAATGGAAGTAGGCGCTGACATCTGTGCACAGATGAGCCAAGGTGAAAAGCGTATTTTTGGTGTCATGATTGAGAGTCACTTAGTCGCTGGACGCCAGAATGTAGTCGATGGCAAGGCTGAGACTTATGGCCAAAGTGTCACGGATGCTTGCATAGATTGGGATCAGACCACCATCTTGCTAGAGCAGTTTGCGAAAGCTGTGCAGGCGCGACGCGCCAAAAACTTAGCTGCGTAACTATTATGTTAACGATTCGCAGACTTAGTAGTCAGGCTGAGGGCTTTTGGCAAGATTTTGAACAGATGCTGGATGCTAATCTAGAAGGTGCTGGCGATGTTAACGCCACAGTGCAGGGCATCATTGACCGCGTTCGTACAGAAGGTGATGCCGCGCTACTCGATTATACGCAACAATTTGACTACCTCACCTTGAGTCACGCGTCCGAACTAGAGATTCCTAAATCTGAGCTATTTAAGGCTTTGGAACAAATTGATAGCGCCCAACGCGATGCTCTAGAGCAGGCGCAAAAGCGAATTTATGACTATGCCGAGAAGCAGGCCATGCAATCGTGGCAATACACAGATGACATGGGCAATATTCTAGGGCAAAAAATAACAGCTGTTGACCGAGCTGGGATTTACGTGCCCGGTGGCACCGCAGCCTATCCCTCATCAGTACTGATGAATGCTGTACCTGCGAAGGTCGCAGGGGTTGCAGAAATCATCATGGTTGCACCAACGCCAGCAGGCAAGGTCAATCAAACGGTATTAGCTGCGGCCGCTGTGGCTGGTGTTGATCGTGTTTTTCGTATTGGTGGTGCGCAAGCCATTGCCGCATTAGCCTATGGTACTGAGCAGGTCCCAGCCGTTGATAAGATTGTTGGCCCTGGCAATATCTATGTCGCAACAGCGAAGCGCATGGTATTCGGTAAGGTCGGTATCGATATGGTGGCAGGCCCCTCGGAAGTGCTTATTATTTGTGATGAATCGGCTAATCCTGAATGGATAGCCATGGATTTGTTTTCACAGGCTGAACACGATGTACTCGCCCGCTCGACACTGCTCTGCACCTCTGATGAAATGATTGAGCAGGTAGCCGCAGAGATGGATCGATTAATTGATGGTTTAGAGCGTGCAGATATTGCACGTCAATCGATCGAATCTTATGGCTGTTTGGTTAAAGTTAATGATTTGGCTGAAGCCGCAGATATTTCAAATCGTGCAGCACCTGAGCATCTAGAGCTTTCAGTAGAAGATCCACAAGCCTTGCTGCCTTTAATCCGCCATGCCGGTGCGATTTTTATGGGGCACCACACCCCCGAGGTATTTGGTGACTACTGTGCAGGCCCAAATCATGTGCTGCCAACCAGTAGTACAGCGAGATTCTCATCACCTCTAGGGGTTTATGACTTTCAAAAACGAAGTACGGTACTGCAATGTTCTGCCGAGGGTGGCCATCAATTGAGTGGTGTTGCCAGTATCTTAGCGCGCAGTGAAGGCCTCACCGCACATGCACGTTCAGCAGAATATCGAGCTGAGCCAAAAGATTAATGGTGTCTTATGCAGAGCAACGCAATGACCTCTAGTCTCGATCGCTTACGCCCAGAGCTAAGAAAACTAAGTGCTTATCAGGTCGCTGATGCCAGCGGTTTAATGAAGCTGGATGCGATGGAAAACCCCTATGATTGGTCGCCAGAATTGCGTCAGGCCTGGCTGCAGCATCTCGCTCAGGCACAGCTTAATCGTTACCCACAGCCAGATCCTGCTGCACTGAAAGAAAAATTACGCTCACGTTTCGGGCCACACAGTGATGCGGCCATTATTTTGGGCAATGGCTCTGACGAGTTGATTCAACTGTTGGCACTGGCCGTAGCCAAGCCGGGTGCCTGTGCTTTAAATGTTAGCCCAAGCTTTTCTATGTACAGCATTATCGCTGAGCTAGTGGGGCTGAAGAACGTTGTGGTTGATTTAGATCAGCGCTTTGAACTTAATATTGAGGCGATGTTAGCGGCCATTGATGAGCATGATCCAGCACTGATTTTTCTGGCATACCCGAATAATCCCACAGGGAACCTGTGGCCACGTGAAGACATCTATCGCATCCTTGAGGCGAGTTCTGGTTTGGTGGTGATAGATGAAGCCTATGGTCCTTTTGCGGCCGACAGCTTCACTGACGATCTTGTGCGTTATGAGAATGCCTTGTTGCTGCGTACCGCATCTAAACTCGGTTTAGCGGGTATTCGTTTTGGCTGGCTAGCAGCTGCACCGGCTTTGATGGCAGAGTTGAATAAGATTAGATTGCCTTACAATATCAATGAGTTAACGCAGTTGACCATGGATTTTGCGTTAGACCATTACGAGGTTTTTGCGCAGCAGGCGAAACAAATATGTGCCTCTCGTAGTCACATGCTAAAGATCTTAGGCTCACTCGAGGGGGTTAAAGTCTACCCTAGTGAGGCTAATTTTGTGCTGATTCGCCTATTACATAAAGATGCGACTGAGCTCTTTCAAGAGCTGCGTGATGAAGACGCTATATTAATTAAAAACCTATCTAAACAAGCCGGTTTGACACAATGTCTGCGACTAACCGTGGGTACAGAGATAGAAAATCAGACGCTGTGTGAGGCGATTACACGCAGACTGTAAACAGCAGCGCGGTTAGTTAGGTCTGTAAGTTAGCTACATTAGTAGGTTTTAGAACCATAAATTGGGCGTTCGCCCACCTCAATATTGAGCTCGAAAGGCTCACCATCGCGAAGGCCCTTAATATTTAAAGCCTGTCCAGGTTTATAGGTAATTACCTTTGTCAGTACCTGGCGTTGATATTCAATGGCTTGATTATTAATAGAGGTAATGATGTCACCAGGATAAAGGCTGGCAAGATGCGCTGGGCCACCACGAACAATGCCAGAGACCAGCACGCCATGAATACCATTCAAGGCGAAAGACTCAGATAGCTGGGCAGATATGTCTTGCACGCGAACACCAATCCAACCGCGAATAACCCGCCCATTTTCAATTAGCTGCGTCATTACATGTTTAGCTAAAAATACTGGCACAGCAAAACCAATACCGACTGAGCCACCATTGCTGGATGAGATTAGAGTATTAATGCCAATTAAATCACCATAAGCATTAATTAAGGCGCCACCTGAGTTTCCCGGATTAATCGCTGCATCTGTCTGGATATAGTTCTCAAAGACATTGACGCCGACCTGATTTCGTCCTGTTGCACTGATGATTCCCTGAGTGACGGTTTGCCCCACGCCAAATGGATTGCCGATAGCCAGTACGACGTCACCGACCGCCAGATTTTGAGTTTCTGCTAGGCGTATACTAGGTAGACGCGGGGCCTCAATTTTGAGTACTGCCAAATCAGTCTCAGGATCAACCCCCACCGCTAAGGCACGGAAACGCCGACCATCTTTTAAGGCAACCTCAATCTCAGCTGCATTTTCGATCACGTGATTACTGGTTAAAATATGCCCCTGTTGATTGACGATCACCCCTGAACCGAGCTTTGTTGCTTGCTGGTCTTTGGCTTGATTGTAACGATGACGCAAAAAGTGCTTCATCTCCTTAGAACCGGATGGCAGGGTACGTCTACCCGGCAGTAATTTCTTGGTGTAGATGTTAACCACAGCCGGTGCTGCGCGTGAAACTGCAGCCGCATAGGAATAGGGCCCAGCACTACTGGATATAGCCCTAGAGCGGCTTTCATCGGCACCAGAAAGCGTGTTGAGCGTGAGGCTTTGCCAAGTACTGGGCAGCATGATGATGATAAAGATTGCACCAAGAATACCGATTGCAGCGGATTTAAGGGTAAAAGCTAGGAGGGTGTGTAATGACATTGATTGACCCTATCACGTCATCTGGCTGACGTCAGCCGACAGTCTTGATACTATACGAACCCAAATAGCAGGTAATTTGATGCCAACCATTCAACAACTTAGTGATTACTGTGGGGAATACCTAAAGATCCGAGATTTTAGGGATTACTGTCCTAACGGTCTGCAGGTCGAAGGACGCAGCGAGGTCAAGAAACTGGCCACGGGTGTGACCGCTAGCCTGGCATTTATTGAACAGGCCTTAGAATGGGGAGCTGATGCCTTATTGGTGCACCATGGTTATTTCTGGAAGCATGAAGATGCGACCATCACCGGGATTAAAAAGCGCCGTCTGCAGCGACTTTTAACGCAGGATGTCAGTCTATTAGCCTATCATCTGCCGTTGGATGCTCATCCTGAAGTTGGCAATAACGCCTGTTTGGCCGCGTTACTTGGCATCGATGACCTAGAGCCATTGCAGGCCGGAGTCAGGCGAAGTGTCGGTAATGTCGGTAGCTTGCCTGAAAATATGAAGGTGGCTGATTTTGTAACACGTTGTGAACAGGTTTTAGGCCGTGATGTGCTGCACATCAACAGTGGTGCTGCGACTATCCGCCGAGTGGCGCTGTGCACAGGTGGTGCGCAGACGATGATTGATGACGCAATTCGGGTGCAAGCCGACCTTTATCTGAGTGGCGAAATCTCAGAACAGACGGTACATATAGCGAGAGAGGCCGGTATACACTTCATTGCGGCAGGGCATCACGCCACTGAACGCTATGGTGCTGAGGCCTTAGGTGCGCATTTGGAACAAGAATTTAATCTCATACACCGCTTTTTTGATATTGATAATCCCGCCTGAAAATGGGATAAACCTTAACGTTTTTTAGACACTGGGCCATGCTAGCGCGCATTTTGGTAGGTTCAGTATTTAGGTCGCCGTTTAACTGCCTAATAGCTTAGGGCGGGGCCGCAATTTGATTTGGTAATTTTAAGGAGACATGCATGACTAAACACGTTGTTGATACTAGTCGTCGAAAAATGCTGACGACCAGTGCAAGCGTTGTTGGAGCGGTTGGAGCAGCGGTAAC
>JAQWYM010000022.1 GCA_029253965.1 Gammaproteobacteria bacterium | reverse complement strand
CTTTGTAACCCGCAACCATCAGTTTACATTTGCAAATATCCAGATCCATTAACTCATAGAGACTTTCACTATCCGACTCCATGAGGACATCTTTGCCGGCAATGCCCAGATCAGCAGCGCCATATTGCACATAGGTTGGCACATCTGTGGCACGAATAACGACAATGCGAACCTGCGGATGTTCGGTATCAATCAATAATTTACGGGTTGTATCGAGATCTTCCAGCGGTGCCATCCCCATTTTCTCTAATACCGGCAGGGTATCTGCGAGAATCCGCCCCTTAGAAATGGCAATCGTGATTTTATCGTTCATCAGCATGCTATCCGTTGAATGTTAGCCCCTAATTGGGTCAGTTTTTGTTCAATTTTTTCGTACCCACGATCCATATGATAAATCCGATCGATCGTTGTTTCGCCCTCTGCTGCCAAGGCCGCTAAAATAAGCCCCGCAGAAGCCCTTAAGTCAGTTGCCATCACCGGCGCACCATGTAACTCAGCGACACCGGTGATAACACTCGTATTGCCTTGCACTTCGATTTCAGCTCCCATGCGCTGCAACTCAGGCATGTGCATAAATCGATTTTCAAAAATAGTCTCGGTGATGGTTGCAACACCTTCAGCAACTGCATTCAGTGCACTAAACTGCGCCTGCATATCAGTTGGAAATGCCGGATGAGGCGCTGTCCGCAGACTAACACTCAGCGGTCTTTTTCCTTGCATATCGACCTTCACCCAATCCGTACCTGACTCGACTATAGCTCCGGCCTGCTCCAACTTTAGAAGCACACTTTCTAGCAGCTTAGGTTGGGTTTCAATCACCTTAACGCAACCACCTGTAATCGCTGCAGCCAACAGATAAGTTCCGGTTTCAATACGGTCGGGCAATACTGAATAATCGCAACCCGACAAACTATCAACACCATTAATGGTCAGGGTATCACTGCCAATCCCTTCGATCTGCGCCCCCATTGCAACTAAACAATGGGCTAGATCACTCACCTCTGGTTCTCTTGCTGCATTTTCAATGACGCTGGTTCCTTGAGCTAACACGGCTGCCATCAATAAATTTTCGGTGCCGGTCACCGTTACGGTCTCAAGTACGATATGTGCACCTTTTAAACGCTTAGCCCGTGCACGAATATAACCGCCTTCAACCTCGATCTCTGCTCCCAATGCGCGTAATCCCTTAATGTGCAGATCAACAGGTCGAGTACCAATCGCACAGCCACCTGGCAATGATACCGCGGCCTCACCGAAGCGGGCTAATAGAGGACCGAGCACAAGGATTGAAGCACGCATTGTCTTAACAAGATCATAGGGCGCGGTGAATTCTGTAATCTGGCTGCTATCAACTTGAATGAAACCACGTTCATCATGTGTCAACTTAGCGCCGATTTCAGAGAGTAGCTGCACTGTGGTTTTAACATCGCGTAGATCAGGTACGTTACGCACTGTCATTGGACTATCAGCAAGTAAGGTCGCCGCGAGAATAGGTAATACGGCATTCTTGGAACCAGAGGCACGAACAGAGCCATGCAGGGCTACACCACCATTAATAAGAAATTTTTCCATAAGTGAATCGCTAGCTAGGGCGGCCATTCAAGCCAATGTGGATTTAATGGCAGTTGTCGTCAACAACGACTAACTGCCGGCAGCTTGAGTGACCGAGCCAATCTTAAGTAGACGGCGTAGCCGCCTGAATATTAGTGTTAGCGATTCTATCAATCAAGGCCTCTAGTGAGGTCTCAGTAATTTCTTGACCAAAGCTGCTGCGGAAGTTTTTAACTAAACTAAGCCCATCCACGGCGAGATCAAAAACACGCCATGCAGCATCTTTTTGACGGAAAACATAGGTCACTTTCATCGGCGCACCTGAACCTAGATCAAGCTCAGTATGAACCATATGGAATTTCTTCGATTTTTGTTCCACGTCACGCATGATAATGACTTTGGCATGACCATAATCTGCAATCGACTTTGCATAGGTACGTACCAGCATGGATTTAAACTCTTTAATAAAGTGTTGTTGCTGCTCACTTGTAGAGGTCTTCCAGTGTTTCCCCAGAATTAAACGTCCCATCGCCTGCAGATCAATAATCGGTAAAATAACTTCATCGATAACCGTATTCACGTAGCCGGCTTCATTGCGGATACGATCTGCCTGCTGATTAACTATCGACAGTACTTCGCTTGAGGTCTGCTCAATGATTTGCTCTGGTGTACGTGAGTCTGCAAAGGCACTGGTGCTCAAAAGGAGGCTAGCACACAGTGCAAAAGTGGCAGTAATTTTCATAACAGATTCCTGAAATTCTTTAGTAATTAGTATCAATCTAGCCCGAGTAGACTAAAGCGCGCTATCGAGTAATCGAGGTCGCCAAGGGCCTAGCTTTTAGATCATTAAGTTTAACGCCACGGGCATACATGCACCGCAGTTTTTTGCCATAATACGCGGACTGATGGCAACTGTGAATTAAACAAGCTCAAGCTATCACCGGTTAAGCGGTGTCAGCGCCTGTTCTTCACTAAATTTTAAGCGATTTCAATAGAATATAGGTTTAAATATGTGGGTTATTCTCGCTGGACTGCTTGTCGGTCTGGTCATATTAGTTTGGAGTGCTGATCGTTTTGTAGACGGATCAATCGCCCTATCACACCATTTTCGTATCCCACCGATCGTCATTGGCATCGTAATTATTGGTTTTGGCACCTCAGCACCCGAGTTATTTATTTCAGGCATGGCCGCTATCGACGGTAATGGTGGCTTAGCACTGGGCAACGCCCTCGGCTCAAATATTGCAAATATCTTATTGATCCTTGGTGTAACTGCCATTATCACACCCCTAGTCGTCATCAAACGTACCGTCCTCTTTGATTTTCCAGTACTGCTGCTGGCAACTGCAATCCTTTGGCTAACACTTAAAGATGGTCAGCTCGACCGTGCTGATGGCAGCCTACTCATCATAGTTCTGGTAATCGCACTGGCGGCATTAAGCTATGTTGCTATGCGCACGGCATCATTCTCTACGCTTGAGATACCGACCTATTCTCAAAGCAAGGCCATAGCCTGGACACTGTTTAGCTTAGTCTGCCTCTTGATCGGCTCCAAAATCTTGGTTATCAGTGCTGTTGCCATGGCCGAATCGTTTAATATCCCTGACCTAGTTATCGGACTTAGCATCATCGCGATTGGCACCAGCCTGCCAGAGCTTGCCGCCTCAATTAGCGCCGCCAGAAAAGGCCATAGCGACCTAGCCATTGGCAATGTCATAGGGTCAAATTTATTTAACTCTATGGCGGTAGTCGGTATCCCAGCTATGCTGCAGACCTATCCAGTAGCCAAAGAAGTGCTCTACAGGGATTATCCTGTGGTATTACTGAGTACACTAGTACTCTTTACCATGAGCTTATTGGCGTTAAGAAGCCGTGGCATTTACCGTTTCGGTGGCGTTATCCTATTATTGGGCTTTATCGCCTTTCAAAGCCTACTCTATCTTCAGATTAGTGGAACATAAGCATGACACTGAATGACCCTAGCAAGACCTTGTTACTTGCAAAGCAAGTGATCAAAACTCAGGCTACCGCACTTGAGCAACTTATCGAACAAGTTGATGATAACTTCACTAAAGCATGCAGCTTGATACTCGAAACCAGTGGCCGTGTAATTATTGTTGGGATTGGAAAGTCAGGCCATATTGGGCGCAAGATTGCAGCCACCATGGCAAGTACAGGCACCCCTGCATTTTTTGTCAGCGCGGCTGAAGCCAGTCACGGTGACCTAGGGATGATTTGTCGTGGTGATATTGTTTTGCTTTTATCAAACTCAGGTGAGTCAGATGAACTAGTCAGCCTCATTACTCCACTCAAGAAACTAGGCCTGCCACTGATTGCCCTAACCGGAAGTCCACGATCCACTCTGTCTAAAAATGCAGATGTTCATATCGATATCTCCGTGCAAGAAGAAGCCTGTCCGCTAGGGTTGGCACCAACCACCAGCACCACGGCGACGCTAGTGATAGGCGATGCTCTGGCTATTGCTCTACTAGATGCTCGCGGCTTTGATAAAAATGATTTTGCGCGCTCTCATCCAGGCGGTAAACTTGGTAAGCGCCTAACATTATGCGTAAAAGACATCATGCGTGATGGCGAGCAAATTCCAAAAATCAGTGCCAATACCTCTCTAAAACAGGGCTTGTTAGAGGTCAGTAGCAAGGGCTTGGGTATGACTGCAATCGTAGAAGAAGATGATCAATTAATCGCTGTCTTTACCGATGGTGACCTGCGTCGTGCACTCGATCAAGGTCTCAATATTAATCAGACTATGATGCAGGATGTTATGACCAGAGATTATCAGCACACTGGTGCTGATATATTAGTAGTCGAGGTGTTGGAATTGATGCAGACAAAGCGTATCAGTGCCATCCCTGTAATCGACGACAATGGAAAATTAATTGGTGCGCTGAGTATGCACGACCTACTTAATGCTGGAGTAATCTAATGCAAGCTGAGCTTGAACAACGCTTAAAACAAATAAAACTAGTGGTCTTTGATGTCGATGGCGTCTTTACTGATGGCCGAATTTCACTTAATCCGGCCGGCGAAGAAAGTAAAACCTTTCATATACGGGATGGTCATGGTGTTCGCCTATTAATACATTATGGTGTCGAAGCCGCCGTCTTATCTGGGCGCAAGTCCAATGCTGTAAGCATTCGTATGCGTGAACTAGGCATGCAGGATGCCGATATTTTACAGGGGCATATCGATAAACTCTCCGTATTTGACGACTTACTGGCACGCAAGCAGTTGACCGCTGATCAGGTCGCTTATATCGGTGATGATATAGTTGATCTGGGGCCGATACGTAAATCAGCTGTAGGTTTCGCAGTCAACGATGCCCACCCCATGGTTTGCAAACACGCCGATTATGTCACTCAGGAAAAAGGCGGCCATGGCGCAGTGCGCGAGATTTGCGAACTTATATTAGCAGCCCAAGATCGCTTAAATGAAGCCTTAGAGTTCAACTTATAAGCGAGTTTCCTGCGCTAGATTTAACCCAACCCCTAGCGTAAAGTGAACAATAAAAGATTTTAAACCGATGCAGCAGAGAACCAATTAGCCTCATGATCAAGCAGCGAACGCTAAACTTTCTAGCCCTACTAGTGAGCATCAGTATGAGCATGGGGCAAGCCTATGCACGCAGTGATGACAGTGAGCAGCCACTTCATATTACAGCCGATACCGCTGAGCTTAATGACAAGACAGGTATCAGCATCTATCGTGGTAACGTCAGAATGGTTCAAGGTACAACCATCATCACTGGCGACACCGTGACTATCTTTATGCTGGAGCGCAAAGTCAGCAAAATGATTTCACTAGGTGAACTCGCCAGCTACCAAGAGACAGCTGACGATGGTGATATTTTATTCTCTGAAGCTGAAGAGATGCATTTTTATAAACTTGAGGATCGGGTTGAATTATTTCGTCGCGGCAAGATCACTGAGAACGACAGCGTATTTCATAGTGAACATATCATCTACTACTTAGATGAGGGTTTGATTGATGCCGGCACTAAGACCGATCGCGTCGAAATCATGATCATGCCTAATACAGAAACCGGCAACTAAAATTTCTAATATGAGTCGACTTTGGGCTAAAGGTCTTTGCAAAAAGTACAAGCAACGACAGGTTGTTGAGAACGTAGATATTAGTGTTGAGAGCGGCCAGATAGTTGGCCTACTCGGGCCTAATGGCGCCGGGAAAACAACCAGCTTTTATATGTTGGCTGGATTGGTTTCCACTGATTCTGGCAGCATCGGTCTTGATGAGATAGACCTCACCAGCAAGGCTATGCACCAACGTGCGATGCACGGTGTAGGCTATCTGCCACAGGAAGCTTCTGTTTTTCGTGGTCTCTCGGTAGAAAAAAATATCCTAGCTATCCTTGAATTACGCAAAGACCTAACGAAAGAAGATCGCTACGATCACTGCGAAAGATTACTTATAGAACTCCAAATTGAAGCTATTCGTCATAGCAAAGGTATAAGCCTTTCTGGCGGTGAACGACGACGCGTAGAAATTGCTCGTGCATTAGCGATGGAGCCAAAGTTTATTCTATTGGATGAGCCTTTTGCTGGCGTCGATCCAATCTCAGTAGTTGATATTCAGCGCTTACTCAAACAGCTTACAAATCGTGGCATTGGCTTACTGATAACAGATCATAATGTGCGTGAAACATTATCCATCTGCTCCAGCGCTTACATCCTTAATCAAGGAAAAATCATAGCGCAGGGTTCAACTGCCGAACTACTCGCCAATCAAAAGGTACGTGCAGTTTACCTAGGTAATGATTTTTCTCTGTAGCTGTAACAGATCGTAACGCGCACTATAGAGCAATCATTTAAACTGTGATTTCCGCAAGTAATCAAGTCATACTAACAGCATGTTAAAACCTGCTCTGCAACTTCGCCTCGGGCAATCACTCTCGATTACGCCTCAACTGCAACAAGCAATCCGCTTATTGCAGCTTTCGTCGTTGGAACTACAAAGTGAAATTCAAGACCTTTTTGAATCAAACCCTTTGCTTGAAAAAGATGAGGATTTTGATACTGATGACACTGCTGAATCGAAAGATAAGGACAGCAGTGAAAAAGAAATTGATGCTGAACAACAGACACTCAGTGAAGACTTACCCATAGATAGTAATTGGGAGGACACCTATCCTGAGGCCAGCGTTTATCGAGAGGCCAGCAGCCAGCCAGTAGTTGATATCTATGCTAATGAAAGCGGTGCTGGTGAGTCTCTAAAACAACATTTATCTGATCAAATCAACCTCATCCATCTGAGTGAGACAGATCGTGCTTTAGCCTACACATTGATAGATGAAATCGATGTGGATGGTTATTTATGCGATAGCATTGAAACTATTTATCAAGATCTTTTAGAATCTTTACCTGAACTAGAGCTAGATGAATTAGTCTCAGTATTACACCTCATTCAACAACTAGATCCAGTAGGCAGTGGTTCACAGAATCTAAGTGAGTGTTTAGACTTACAGCTACAGCAGCTAGACGATGACACGCCCTTTCTTGCTACAGCTAGAATCCTCGTTCAGCACTATATTGATGCCTTAGGCAAACGTGATTTACGCTTGCTTCAGCGTAAGTTAGATCTTAGTACTAAAGACTTAGAACTCGTAATCAACCTAATCCAGTCATTAAACCCTCGTCCAGGTGCACAGATATCTAATATTCGACCAGACTATGTCATCCCCGATGTGAGCATAATACGCACCAGCACAAGTTGGCGAGTAGAGCTCAATAGTGACATCTCGCCGAAACTAAAAATCAATCAAGCTTATGCCGATCTAGCTGAGAATAAAAAGAATAACGAAGCTAATGGCTACATACGCAAGCATTTACAAGAAGCGCGTTGGTTCATTAAGAGCTTACAAAATCGTAATGACACCTTGCTCCGTGTCGCCAGCGCCATCGTCGCACATCAACAGCCATTTTTTGAGCAGGGACCAGAGGCCATGACGCCTATGGTTCTGCGTGATATTGCGGATGATTTAGAGCTACATGAATCAACTGTCTCGCGTGTTACAACGAATAAATATATGCATACACCGCGTGGGATCTTCGAGTTCAAATACTTTTTCTCCAGCCATGTCGGTACGCGTGATGGCGGTGTCTGCTCCGCAACCGCGATCCAAGCGATGATCAAAAAACTCATTAGTGAGGAAAGTCACTCAAAACCATTGAGCGATAGCAAGCTTTCAAAGATTCTTGAAGAAAAAGGCATCAATGTTGCGAGACGTACGGTAGCTAAATACCGCGAAAGCCTCCATATTGCGGCCTCAAGTGCTCGTAAGAGCCTATAATTCTAATCAGGCATAGATGAACTAACTTGCGCTCATCTATGCCTAGCCTATACTGGAATTACAGATAATCATGAAACCGATATCTAGGAGGTAGATATGAAAATTGAGTTAACAGGGCAACACATTGATGTTACACCTTCCCTCCACGACCATGTACATGAAAAATTCAAGCGTCTTGAACGTCATTTTGATCGCGTCATTAATGCTCATATTGTGCTCTCTGTAGAAAAACAGCGACACCACGCAGAAGCCTCCCTACTGGTGAGTCAGAACACAATTTTTGCAGAGTCAACATCCGAAGATATGTATGCCGCTATTGACCAATTAATTGATAAACTTGATCGCCAAATTGTTAAACATAAAGAAAAAACTAAAGATCATCACAAGCATGAAGGCATGCACCGAAAACTAGTGCAGCCCTGAAGGCTTCAGATTTATTATTGAGTAATCATGAAAGATTCAAAATTAGGCCAATATTTAGACACTGATCGTATTGTTGTCAGCGGTGAAATGAGCAGTCAAAAGCGTGTCTTTGAGATTCTAGGTGAACTATTAAGCACCGGACTTGAAAGAGTTCAAAACACTCAAATCAGTATTGAACTGCAAGCTCGAGAACGTTTGGGCTGCACCGCTTTAGGCCATGGTGTCGCTATACCCCATTGTCGTATCGATAATGTTAGTGAGATCCGTGGTGCAGTAATCAAGTTAGATAGCGGCATTGAATTTGATGCCCCAGATGACAAGCCTGTTGATCTTATCTTTGCTTTATTAGTTCCACAGGAAGCCAATCAAGAACATCTAGAAACTCTCTCTGAATTAGCTCAATTTCTTTCTGACAAAGAAAATCGTGTGCGTCTACGCGAGTGCCACAATGCACAGGCATTGCTAGATGCGCTAATGATAGATAACGATCACCAAACCATCTAACACCATAAAAAAGAGCCCTTCATGCATGAGCAGATCACCCCCGCATCGATCTTAGAAACGTTTGGAGAAAAGCTTAACCTCTCGGTATGGGCGGGTGCTGAGTTTCTAAATAACCCTTTTTCTCACCATAGCTTCAGTGATGATTCAGCCAGCCTGGTTGGCTATTTTAATTCCATCCATACCAGTCAGGTGCAGGTCATTGGTAGCATAGAAAAGAATTATATTTCCAATCTTCCTGAGATAGAAAAAGAACAAGTCCTCACTCGAATGTTTGCGGCATCAACTGTTGCGGTCTGTGTTTCTGATAGTTTACAACCGCCCACTATTTTAGAGCGCTTCGCCAAGCAGTATCAAAAACCTATCTTTTGCTCAAGCACTTCCTCAACTGAAGTAATTACACGACTAAGATATTTCTTATCACACTCTCTTGCTGACAAAGAAATTCTGCATGGTGTGTTTATGGAGATTATCAGCCTGGGTGTTTTACTTACTGGCGCCAGTGGCTTAGGTAAAAGTGAACTAGCCCTAGAATTAATTACTCGTGGTCATCGCTTAATTGCTGATGATGCACCTGAGTTTATGCGCGTCTCTCCAGATACCATTACCGGAAAATGCCCACCTGTCCTTCTAGATTTTCTTGAGGTGCGTGGCTTGGGTGTTCTCAATATACGAGAGATGTATGGTGATTCATCGATTAAACTCAGTAAATATTTACGCTTAATTCTACATTTAACGCCATTCAATCAAGCACCTGAAGACCGCTTAAGCAGCATTCAAGACACCAAGAATATTCTTGGTCTAGATATTCCAGTCATACCGTTACCAGTGGCCCCAGGCAGAAACCTTGCAGTGCTCGCAGAAGCAGCTGTGCGTAACCACCTTCTCCGCCGAAGTGGCCATGACGCCTCTGCTGACTTCATCAAACGTCAGCATAAAGCTATATCAGAGGACCGTGGGGGAGAATGAAGATAATCTTCATTGCTGGCCTCTCAGGCTCAGGCAAGTCCATCGCCTTAAATACTTTTGAAGATTATGGCTATTACTGCATTGATAATGCACCCAGTGCATTACTCCCTGAATTGATCGAAAAATGCATCGCTACTGATGGAACACGCTATGAACAACTCGCCATCGGTATTAGCGCAAATTCAAAAAAAGTAGAGTTGGATCTACTACTGCATTTCATAAAAAACTTGAAAGTTAAGGGTCACCATGTTGACCTGCTCTTCATCAACGCAGAAAAAAGCACGCTCATCAAACGCTATAGTGAAACGCGCCGCAAACACCCCTTAAGTGACCAGAATAATTCTCTAGTAGAAGCTATTGATACTGAGATAGAAAATTTATCAGAACTGGCAACTGCAGCTGATCTCAAATTAGATAGCAGTCAAAGTAATGTTCGCCAGTTTCGCCACCTAATTAAAAATATTATTATTGAGAATGACACTAAAATAAGCCCACTTGGGCTGACAGTCGTTCTTCAGTCTTTTGGCTTTAAATATGGGAGCCCAAATGACTCAGACTATATGTTTGATGTACGCTGCCTACCAAATCCTTACTGGCAGCCGCAACTTCGTGAGCTCACTGGCCATGATCGCCTAGTACAAGACTATTTAAGTCAACAAAGTGAAGCTGTAGAGATGATAATATCAATTCAAAATTTTATGCGACAATGGATTCCGTTCTTTAATGCTGAAGACCGTAGTTACTTAACTATTTCTATTGGCTGCACGGGTGGACAACATCGTTCAGTTTACTGCGTCAATGAGTTAGCTAAATTCTTACAGCAAGATGCTTTGTTTCGTACGATTATTCGTCATCGTGAATTAGAGAATTAAGATATAAAATTTTGGAACTATAATTAATATGAGTGTTAGCGTTTTAATCGTCTCTCATGGCGAGCTTGCAGAACAACTAATCAAGATTGCAACGTCAACCTTTGGTGGTAAAGCTCCTTTATCATGCAGGTCACTTTCAGTATCACAAAACTGTGATCCTGATTTAATAGCCAGCAGTAATACCGGGATGCTTTCCAAACTAGATCAAGGTGATGGCGTTCTCATACTCACCGACGCCTATGGATCCACACCTAGTAATATTGCTAACCGTCTCGCGACCACATCATTAAGCAAAGTGATTTCTGGCGTTAATCTTCCAATGCTTTTACGCATCTTCAACTACCCACAGCAGTCACTGGAAGCACTTAGTGTTACTGCCTTTGATGGTGGTAAAGATGGGATCATTGTCTGCTCATGAGTGACCATTCAATCCAAGAAGCATTAACTATTTGTAATAAGCTCGGACTGCATGCACGAGCGGCAGCAAAGTTTGTCTCCATCTCGGCTGAATTTTCAGCCAGCATTGAAGTTGAAAAAGACAGTCGTCGTGTCAATGGAAAAAGCATAATGGGCGTGATGATGTTAGCAGCAAGTCAGGGCTCTACAATCACTTTATATATCACCGGTGAAGACGCTGATGCGGCAATGGAAAAACTGCGCACCTTAGTCGCCGACCGCTTTGGTGAAGAAGAGTAGATCATGGCATTAATGATTAGTGGTTTAGGTGTTTCGCGTGGTGTCGCTATTGGTGCTGTTCACATCCTGCAGCGCAGCTCGCTTGAGATTTATGAACGCCACCTTAAAGCTACTGAGGTAGAAGCTGAAGTACAACGCTTCCAGTCTGCAGTCGCTACCGCCACCCAGCAACTACATGACATCCAAAACAGTGTGCCCGCTGACGCACCCAAAGACATCGCTGCTTTTATTGGCTCACATCTTTTGATGCTTGATGACTCTATGCTCTCAGAGGTGCCAGTTGATTTAATACGCAGTCGCCATTGTAATGCCGAGTGGGCACTGAAAATCCAGCGTGACCAAGTTGTTTCTGTCTTTGAAAAAATGGAAGACGAGTATCTGCGGACACGACAGAATGATATTGATCATGTTATTCATCTCATCCAAAAAATTCTCTTTGACCAACAGTATCTTGTTAGTGACGAAGTACAAACTTTGGCCGGCAGCATTATTGTTGCTGATGATTTGACCCCAGCTGATACCGTTCTTCTACAAAATCAACATATCGCCGGCTTCATCACTGAGTTAGGTGGGCCGCTATCACATACCGCGATCATTGCTCGCAGCCTAGGTATCCCAGCTGTGGTTGGCGTGTCTGGCGCTAGATTACTGCTAAAGAATACTGAAACAGTTATTGTTGATGGTAGTGAGGGTATGGTGCTTGCAGGTGTTGATAATGTCACCATCAGCAACTACCAAGGGAAGCAAAAGTCTCTTGAAGAAGCCAAGCGAAAACTACATTCACTACGCGAGGTTGCAGCAAAAACGCAGGACAATGTAATCATCAAGCTACAGGCCAATGTTGAGTTATTAGATGATACTCGAGCACTTGCTAACTGTGGCGCTGATGGTGTCGGTCTTTACCGTACTGAGTTTCTCTATATCGATCGTACCGAGCCCGCAAATGAAGCCGAGCAGTATGAGGCCTATGTCAAAGTGATACGCCTCATGAATGGGCGCCCAGTCACTATTCGTACTTTAGACCTTGGCGCAGAAAAAGAATTTGATCCTAAGTACCAGGGACCGCTAGCACAAAATCCAGCACTGGGTTTACGTGGCTTACGTCGCTCATTACGTGACACTGAACTGTTTAAGTTACAACTGCGTGCGATCCTCCGAGCTTCCAGCATAGGCCCAACAAAGCTTATGTTCCCTATGCTTACCAGTGAAGATGAATTGCAGAGTGCGCTAGTGGTACTAAACCAAGCAAAGCGTGAACTACTGAATGAAAACCAATCATTCGATGACACTCTAGCTATCGGCGCCATGATCGAAGTTCCGGCCTCAGCCTTAGCCGCCAATCAGTTTGCAAAGAATCTAGACTTTCTCTCTATTGGTACCAATGACTTAATTCAATATACACTCGCCATTGACCGTATTGATGAGGCTGTGAACTATCTCTATGATCCCTTGCATCCTGCTGTACTGCAATTAATCCATTTAACCTTAAAGGCAGGGCAACGCGCTGGTATTCCTGTTTCTATGTGCGGTGAAATGGCGGGAGATATTCGTTATACCAAGCTCTTATTGGGTATGGGCTTGCGTGAGTTCAGCACGCATCCAACCAGCGTCTTAGAGGTTAAATCTATTATCAATGCTACTGATGTATCCGCCCTAGAAGAATCCTGCAAGGATATTCTAAGCGACCACATCTCCTCTGCAAAGATTCATCATCTTGTTGATCAGCTCAATTCATAACTCAATTCGCTAAGCCTAAACTCTTTGGCATTCGCTACAGATCTAAGTACACTAAGTTTCAGTTTCACGTTTAATGAATAGGGCCATTGTCTGGTCCAATTTCGAGCGAATCCATGGCTAAATTAGCAACTCAAGCACTCAATAACCTTCAGGTTATTAGTCAGGCATTAGAGTCTGGTGAGTTGCAGCGCGCCTCAAGAATTCTTAACGCCCTTCACCCCGCTGAAGTTGCCGCACTGCTCGAATCAGTACCCTATACTCAGCGCTCTTATATCTGGAATACCTTAGACCCTGATGATCTTGGTGAAATCCTGCTGTTGGTGGGTGAAGAGGTCCGTAGTGGCCTGATTAAGAATATGAATCAGGATGAGATGCTGGCAGCGACAGAAGGCCTTGAGCTAGATGACTTGGCTGACTTGCTAGCTGACCTACCTGAAACGGTTGCACTATCTGCACTCAGTTCTATGAGTATCCGTGATCGTCAGCGCGTTGAGTCTGTCCTCTCCTTTGATGAGGAGAGTGCGGGTGGACTAATGAATACCGATACCGTAACAGTGCGCAAAGAGGTCACTATTGATGTGGTACTTCGCTATTTGCGGGCACGGGATGAACTCCCTGCGCATACTGATACCTTATTTGTTGTTGATCAAAATGATCATTACATCGGTAGTTTGCCACTGACCTCAGTACTTACCAGTGATCCAGCCCATGTCGTCCTCGACTTAATGGAAGACAGCATTGACCCACTATTGCATAGCCTCTCTAACAAAGAAGTGGCCATGCGTTTTGAGAACCTTGATCTTGTTACCGCGCCGGTTATTGATGAAAACAATAAATTAATCGGTCGCATCACAATTGATGACGTGGTTGATGTTATTCGTGAAGAAGGTGAGCACTCAGTGATGAGTATGGCGGGTCTAACTGAAGAGGAAGACTTGTTTGCACCGGTTACACAATCAACTAAACGGCGAGCCTTATGGCTGGGTGTGAATATGGCCACCGCCTTTTTAGCTGCTTGGGTGATTAGCTTATTTCAATCAACCCTAGAAGAATTAATTGTACTGGCTGTGTTAATTCCTGTGGTTGCTAGCATGGGAGGTATTGCTGGCAGCCAAACCTTAATCTTGGTTATTCGTGGTATTGCACTAGATCAAATTGGCCCAGCAAACTCAAAAATCCTCATCTGGCGAGAATTCACTATCGGTGTACTAAATGGACTTTTTTGGGCGGTTATTGTTGGTCTAATTGCCTATCTCTGGTTCGGCAATATACAACTTGGCTGGGTTATTGGTCTCGCGATGATCGCTAATTTAGTCTGCGCAGGCTTAGCCGGCGTCCTCATTCCAATTGCACTCCGCCGTTATGGTATTGATCCAGCGCTAGCAGGCGGTGTTGTGCTGACGACGATTACTGATGTCGTTGGTATCTTTGCTTTTTTAGGCTTAGCCACCATATTACTGGTATAGCCACTCTAAATAATCAGGTCTTAGGTAGAGTAACGCCGGTCTGGCCTTGGTACTTGCCATCACGATCCTTGTAAGATGTTTCACAGGGCTCGTCTGATTCAAAGAAAATCATCTGTGCGACACCCTCATTAGCATAAATCTTTGCCGGCAACGGTGTGGTGTTAGAAAACTCTAAGGTCACATGCCCTTCCCACTCAGGCTCTAGTGGCGTGACGTTAACAATTATACCGCAGCGCGCATACGTTGATTTACCTAAACATACGGTCAAAACAGACCGTGGAATACGAAAGTATTCAACAGTGCTGGCTAAGGCAAAGGAGTTAGGAGGGATAATACAAACATCGCCCTCAAAGTCGACGAAGCTATCTGGATTGAATGCCTTCGGATCGACAACTGCTGAATTAATATTGGTAAATATCTTAAAGTTTTTTGAGCAGCGTACGTCATAGCCATAACTAGACGTGCCGTAAGAAATGATGCGTTCATCGTTGGCCGTCTTTACTTGGCCCGCGGTAAACGGTTCGATCATCTTATGCTCTTCAGCCTGACGCCGAATCCATGAATCTGATTTTATCGACATAACCCTGCTCGCAAACGCTAAATATGAATTTAAGTGTTCTGAATAACAATCTTTGGAAACTTAGCACTGTAATCTTTACTCTTAGCCGCTAACTTCGCTGCTGTCTTACGTGCGATCTCTCCGTAGATCTGTGCCACTCGACTATCCGGGTCAGCAACAACAGTGGGAACACCACCATCAGCCTGCTTACGGATACTGATATCTAACGGCAATGCGCCCAAGAGATCAACACTATATTCAGCAGCCATTTTCTCACCACCACCACTACCAAAAATAGGCTCTTCATGGCCACATTCGCTACAAATATGAGTACTCATGTTTTCAACAATACCGAGCACTGGAACTTCAACTTTTTCGAACATCTTCAGACCTTTACGGGCATCAAGAAGTGCGATGTCTTGCGGAGTCGTGATGATCACGGCGCCACTGACTGGAATTTTTTGTGCTAAGGTCAATTGCACGTCACCGGTGCCTGGTGGTAGATCGACAACCAAGTAATCAAGACCACGCCATTGCGTATCGTTCAATAATTGCTCTAAAGCTTGGGTCACCATCGGGCCACGCCAGATCATTGGGGTTTCGTCATCAATCAAGAAACCAATCGACATCGCCTGCAGGCCATGACCTTCCATGGGCTCAAGACTCTTTCCGTCTGATGAGTCCGGTTGGCCACTGATGCCCAGCATGCGAGGTTGGCTTGGACCATAAATATCGGCATCCAAAATACCTACTGTGGCGCCTTCAGCAGCCAATGCTAACGCGAGGTTAACTGCGGTGGTTGATTTTCCAACACCACCCTTACCCGAAGCGACAGCAATAACATTTTTAATGTTATCCAGTGGTTTCAAGCTCTTTTGTACCGAGTGTGCTGTGATTTTCCAGTCGACACTGACCTCAACCGAAGCAACCCCATCAAGCGCAGAAACAGCGGCAGTAACCTGCTGGCTGAAGATTTCACGCATACTTTTCGCTGGATAGCCTAATTCAATCGCAACAGTGACCTTGTCACCATCGATAGTAATGTCCTTGATCGCCTTAGTGACTACCAGATTTTTACCAATATTAGGATCAATAATCGTTTTTAGTGATTGTTCGACCTGCTCACGCGTGATGACTGCCATCTGTTTTTCCTCGTACAAACTATTTATAAAGAAGCGCAGTAAAACACCCAAAAACACTTTTTCCAAGCCCCATCATGAGGTAGTTAGCCATTGTAATGGACTGTCTAGTGACAACTAATACAAAATAGAGTTTCTCTGCCATATAGAGCCCAGTTTATTAAGCTGGTAAGGTACGCGAACTATTAAATAAGTTGTGTTGCCGTGGAATCTCGAAGAATACTCGTTACTAGTGCCTTACCTTACGCTAATGGATCAATCCATTTAGGCCATTTGGTAGAATACATACAGACTGATATCTGGGTACGTCTGCAGAAAATGTGTGGTCATCACTGTATTTATGTCTGCGCCGATGATGCCCATGGCACACCGATTATGCTGCGTGCACAGGAAGAAGGTATTGAACCTGAAGAACTCATTGCTAAGACGCAAACAGAGCACGAAGCTGATTTTTCTGAGTTTCTTATAGGTTTCGACAACTTTCACAGCACACACTCCGAAGAAAACCGCAATTTCGCCGAAGATATCTTCAAGAAGCTGCAACATAAGGATCTCATCAACACCCGTAGTGTGATTGATCTCTTTGATCCTGAACAAAAAGTATTCTTGCCAGATCGCTTTGTGCGCGGTACCTGTCCGAAATGTAAGGCTGAAGATCAATACGGTGATAACTGCGAGGCCTGTGGTGCAACCTACTCGCCCGCGGATCTGATTAACCCGCATTCAGCACTCAGTGGTGCCACCCCTGTTGAGAAAGAAAACCTCCATTACTTTTTTCAACTGGGAAAATTAGAAGAAGAACTGAAGACATGGACGCAATCTAATAGCTTACAGCCTGAAATCAGCAACAAAATTTCAGAGTGGTTTGAAGACGGTCTAAAAGATTGGGATATTTCGCGTGATGCCCCTTATTTTGGATTTGAGATCCCAGGTGCTACCGGTAAGTACTTTTATGTCTGGTTAGATGCACCAATTGGTTACATGGCGAGCTTTAAAAATTATTGTGAGCGTAGTGGCGAAGATTTCGACGCTTACTGGAACGCTGACAGTACAGCTGAGCTTTATCACTTTATCGGTAAGGATATTGCCTACTTCCACACCTTATTCTGGCCAGCCACCTTGATGGGCGCCGGTTACCGTAAACCGACTAATGTCTTCTGCCACGGCTTCTTAATGGTTAATGGCAAAAAAATGTCTAAGTCCAGGGGCACCTTCATCAAGGCGCGAACCTACTTAAACCATTTACAGCCTGAATATCTACGTTACTACTTTGCAGCCAAGCTCGGCCCTGGCATTAACGACCTAGATCTTAACCTTGATGATTTCCAACAACGTGTTAACAGTGATGTTGTCGGTAAATTAGTTAATATTGCTAGTCGTTGTGCAGGTTTCATTAGCAAAAAGTTTGATGCCAAACTCAGCGCAAGTTTTTCCAGTGAATGTGAACAGGCCTTTGCTGAGGCCACTGCAGCGAATACCGAGATCAAGGATCACTATGAGCAGCGCCGTTATGCTGAGGCAATTCGTAGCATCATGAAGATTGCTGATCAAACCAACCAGTTGATCGACCAATACAAGCCGTGGGAAAAAATCAAAGACGAAAACTGTAAAGAAGAAGTTCACCAGATCTGTAGCTTTGGCATCAACATGTTCCGCCTCTTAATTGGCTATTTGAAACCGGTGTTGCCAGAGCTAGCCGGCAAAGCAGAAAACTTTTTCAATGATGAGCTGACATGGGCTGATTTAGCCTCAGGGGAAACCCTGCCTGAAGGTCACATCATTAATAAATTTAAACCGCTGATGACGCGCATTGAAAGCGATAAGGTAGAAGCCATGATTGAAGAGACTAAAGAGCAAGCCAGTGCACAAGCCCCAGTCATCTCAGCTAGCGACCCTATCGACAGCGAGATTAGTTTTGATGACTTTGCCAAGCTCGATCTACGCGTGGCACGTATTAGCAAAGCAGAACTCGTTGCCGGAGCAGATAAGTTACTGCAGCTCACCCTAGACCTAGGTGAGGCCACCGGTGGCCTTGAAAAGAATGTATTCGCAGGTATCAAGAGCGCCTATTCACCCGAAGAACTAGAGGGTAAATTAGTTGTCATGGTAGCCAACTTAGCCGCAAGAAAAATGCGCTTTGGTCTATCAGAAGGCATGGTACTGGCTGCTAGTGGTGATGACTCTGGTCTATTCGTGATTCATCCAGACAGCGGTGCCGAAGCCGGCATGCGCGTAAAGTAAGCCTCACTATGTACAATCAATACAGTGCGCAGCTTGCCTTTATTGATGAGCAACGCTGTATCGGTTGTGCTCTATGCCTCAAGGCCTGTCCCTTTGATGCCATCCTAGGCACTTCACAATTCATGCATAGCGTCATTAAAAGCTATTGCACAGGCTGCAAACTCTGCATACAACCCTGCCCTGTCGATTGTATAGAAATGCGTGACAATCCTGAGTACAGCGACACGATCAAAGCCGATGCACATAAGCAGGAGCGTAAAGACTTCGCCAACGCCAGCAAGCAACGATTACAACAGCGTAAGTTACGTTTAGAGGTGCGCAGTGACGTTGTGAATGCCGCTAGACAACAAAGCAAGGCGAGCATGGCAGACAAATTAGCGGAGCTCAAAAACCTACAAAAGAAGATATGAACCGCGAAAAACGCACTGCGATTTTTTCAATATTGCGTGAGCAAAATCCAAAGCCAACAACTGAGCTGCACTTCACGAATGAATTTGAGTTATTAATCGCTGTTATTTTATCCGCACAGGCAACGGATATTGGTGTCAACAAAGCGATTGATAAATTATACCCTGTCGCCAACACGCCGCAGGCCATCTATGACTTAGGTGAGAAGAAGCTAAAGACTTTTGTGAAAAGTATTGGGCTCTTTAATACCAAGGCTAAAAACATCATTAAGACCTGCAAGATCTTGATAGATGACTACAACGGTGTGGTACCAGAAGATCGAGAAGCCTTGGAGTCTTTACCTGGAGTCGGTAGAAAAACGGCTAATGTCGTATTGAACACAGCCTTTGGTCATCCAACTATTGCTGTAGACACACATATCTTTCGCGTCTCCAACCGCACAGCCATTGCGCCGGGAAAAAATGTACTGGAAGTAGAACAGCGCCTTGAGCGTTTAATTCCTGAGGAGTTTAAACTTGATGCGCATCATTGGTTGATCTTACATGGACGCTACACCTGTATTGCACGCAAACCTTTATGTTCACAATGCATCATTCATGAACTCTGTGAATACCGCCAAAAAAATAGCACTGCCGTTTAGATTTATTTAACTGCTTCTGTGCGCGCATAATCCCAACGCACGGCTGTAGATAACATCAGATAAGCCAGTAATGTAAACATAACACTGGATACTAAGGTATTACGGAAGAATGGAATACCAGCAACATAGGCCTGCATGAGTCCATTTAATGTTGCGGCATAAGTCTCACTCGCTAGCCAAGCACCAAAATTCGTCACCAAGAAAAACCAGACTGCTGACAAGACTGAGGCTGAGGTCAACCTGATTAGCGAAACGCGCTGTAAAGCATAACGGCTAAAGATCACTATCCCTGCCATGGCTAGATAAACAAACAACATTGAACTGTGTAATCCCAAGTACAGATCACTCAGCAACATTGCACTCAAGGGGATGATTAAGGCTAGGCGCCAGTCACGCAGAAAAGCACCCGACAACAGGCTCATTGCGGCCAGTGGTGTGAAATTAGGAGGGTGTGGTAAGCAACGACTCAAGGCCAAAAACATAACCATTGCCAGCAACCACTTCCAACTCATTGTTGTTGGCATTTCAATTTTATCTTTCATCATAATCCTCATGACCATAACCACGCTGCACCACGGACTCCACTTGAGTCACCAAATTTAGGTGCACGTAATTCAGTCTGCACTGTTTCAGTAAACACAAACTCTGTTAACAAGGCAGGTACATTATTATACAGCCTTGTCATATTAGATAAGCCACCGCCAAGTACAATAACATGTGGATCTAAAATATTAATCACCTGAGCCAGACTTTTTGCCAAACGCAGTTCATACCTCTGCAATGCAGCCTCAGCTATCACATCACCACGATCAGCTAAGGCGACAATGTCTTGCACAGAGCGCAACTGCTGCGAGGCCTGTTGATAATCTGCAGATAAGGCAGGGCCTGATAAAAAGCTTTCTATACAAAGCGGCTTACCACACCAACAATTTGCAATTTGCTGTTCTTCAGCTGTCGGTGCTGGTAACGGGTTATGCCCCCACTCACCACTGATGCCGTTACGTCCGTTAAGTAATTGCTTATCAACCACTACTCCAGCACCACAGCCTGTGCCAATGATCACAGCAAAGACCGTAGCCGCATCCATCGCGGCGCCATCAATGGCTTCGGAGAGGGCAAAACAATTAGCATCATTGGCCAGCCGTATGTCACGCCTTAATAACTTTTCTAAGTCTTGCTGTAGCGGCTTTGCATTGAGACATACTGAATTACTGTTGCGCAGTAACCCCGTTACTGGAGAGATCGAACCCGGTGTCCCAATACCAATACTGCCGCGCGTCGCTAACTGCAGCTCAGCTGTGGTTATCAAGGTAGTGATCGCTAACAGCGTTTTCTTATAGTCACCCTGTGGAGTGCTGACACGCTGGCGATAACATTCATCACCGGCATCATCCAAGGCAATTATTTCAATTTTGCTGCCACCCAGATCTATTCCAAATCTCAAATCAGCATCTCCAGCTACGCGACCTTATTATGACTCATCAAGCTCATCATCTGATTGCAATGCAATCAGATGATTTTCTTTGGCTGAGGCAGCTTCAAATCTTTTTGCCAATAACTGGGTGCTGTCTGTTTCAGCTTTTCAAGCACGCGACAAAGAACAAAGAGTAAATCTGACAAGCGATTAACATACTGCAACAACTCAACACGCAGTTCATGCTCAGATGACCATTCCACCAAATGCCGTTCAGCCCTGCGACAGACTGTCCGTGCAACATGACAATGAGCAACAGCAGCGTCACCACCTGGCAGAATGAAATCCTTGAGTGCTGGCAAGTCTTGATTGAAGTGGTCAATCCACTGCTCTAACCAGAGAATATCAGCAGCATGCGTGAGCTCACACTGCGGCGCACTCAGCTCACCACCAACATTGAATAACTGATGTTGCAGAGCAAGGATAATAGCGCAGACCTCACTCTCCTCTGAACTATGCACCAAGACGCAGGCTAGATTAGCATTCAACTCATCCAAATCACCCTGCGCCTTAATCAATGAGCAATCCTTAGCAACGCGTTCACCGGTTGCCAAACCTGTACTACCATCATCACCTGTGCGCGTGTATATCTTAGTTAAACGATTGCCCATAGCATCATCTCCTATAGTGTAATTTCAAAACCAGCATAAATAGTTGTTCCTTCATCGTTGTATCCTGAAACCTCAATATAGTCTTCGTCAAAGAGGTTGCTTACACGCCCCCATAGCTTCAGGTCAGAGGCTACTGCATAGTTTATGGTCATATTAATCAGGAGGTAGTCATCTAATTCAACTCTACTAGAAGAGCCTCCACTATAAACAGCATCACGATGCTTACCAATATGATCAGCTGACAGCTGTAGATTAGCCTTATCTTCGAAGAAGGCATAATTTAACAAACCACTCCATTGATGCTTAGGTCGTCTGATTTCGGTTTTATCATCACCACCACTAACACCTTCAGTTGCAACAAGGTAAGTATAAGAAAAACCATAACGAATATTGCCTGATAAGTTACCTTGTAAGTCTAGCTCAAGGCCATCACGTTTACTCTCTCTATCAGAATTAATTGATCCGTTGGAGGTCTCGTTATCAACAATCTCATCCTTAAGTCGCTGTTGAAACAGAGTCACTGTTAGATTCATTTGCTCGTCAAAAAATCCTTGAGATATCCCCAGCTCCCAGTCCTTGGAATGCTCAGCCTTAAGATCTGGATTACCAATAAAGTTGGCTGGTGACCAGCCAAATAGCTCAGTAAATGTTGGATTCTTAACACCTGTTGCGTGTGCAATATGTAACTTAGTATCCCAACCAGGGTAAATATAGCTCAAACCCAATCGGTATGTTTTCGCGTTCCTAAACTCATCATTATCATCTGTACGACCACTGGCAGAAAAATTAAAGTCATCCATAAATCCTAATTGATATTCAGCAACGTACCCATAATTTATTATGCGCTGTTTATGACTAGAGCTACTAGTGACCTGCTCATAGTTATCGCGTTCACGTTCAGCTGCAAAGGTTAGGCTTTGACGGTTAATCCTGTCATTTGAAACAGGTAGTTTAAAGGTACTCTGGTACATCCATTCGTGTTTCTTACCGTTATACCTTGATATACCATAACTCTGTTTACCTTTATTTTTCTGGTCGACAACGGAGTAAGCAAGCTGTTGCTGCCAACGGCTTTGCCATGAATCCCATTTATAAAAAACACGGCTTAAATACTCTTTCTCATCACCTTCAGCATACCCATCCGTAGTACTTCCAGGGTCAGATTCACCATCGCTATTTTTATAATGAAATACCAAGCCAAGCTCTGCACCATTATTGAAATTATAATGGCTCTTTAAATTTAAGACTTTCTGATTATAGCCATCTTTCTCGTTACCTAATCTAATGGAATTAACTCCGTCAGTTCTAACAAGGTCAGCACCTAACTGGATATCAAATTGATCTCCTCCATAGCCGAGGCTTAATCCTTTTCTCCAGTAATCACGCTGCCCAAGACTTGAACTAAGCGTTACCTCGCGCCCTTTTTTTGCTCGTTTAGTAATAATATTAATTACACCACTTAGGGCATCACTCCCCCATAGGGAGCTTTGTGCTCCTCGCAATACTTCAATACGCTCAACCTGCGCAGTACTAATTTTATCAAATTGAAATTCTGATCCTGACGACAGCCTATTCGCCTCAACCCCATCAATCAAAACCAAGATATGATTAGCCTCACCACCTCGCATCCGTAGCTGCGTTAGGTTTCCAGAACCACCGGTGCGTGAGATATTCAATCCTGGCACAGATTGCAACAGCTCACTGACATAAGCTGCTTTGCTTTCGGCAATCTGTTCTGCTGTGATAATGCTGATGGTAGTCGAGCTATGCTGCAGCTCAATCGGCGTGCGACTGGCTGTGACTGAGATGGTTGGCAGAATATCCTCTGCAATAACGGGCTTAACTGTAAAAAGAATAAATAAAATAAAGACGCGTATAAAGCTCACAAAATCCCCTTCCGGATAGTATGTTATGAGCAAACGCAGTGGACCACGACAAGTATTTATCGTGCACAATAGACTAGGTGGTCGATAAATATCAAGCCACCATACTCCAACCTAAATCGCCCACCGCAATTTGCCGTACAGTTTAGGCCGGTCTCCGGGCTCAAGAGCGGTTTAGTCGATCTGGCAATCTCTGCAGCCAGTTCAAACAAAACGTCTGTATAACCTTCCCATGCCTTATGAGCACAGTGGTAAATAATACAGATAGACTCTCTTACCGTTGCGGGGGCAGCTCTGGCTTTTACCAGATTCCCTGTTTCACTCACCGTTGATTATTTAAACCAAGGCAAGCACCTAAACCGCATGTGTATTTCTAAGAAGCTGTAGCGTACTACACTTCAGCGTCTTTCAATAACTGAATATCAATAATAAGTTGTTGTGCATGCGCACGACTACTGACCTTACGATAAATTTTTCGTAGGCATCCATCAGGGTCAATAATAAAACTATGTCGTTTTGCGAGCTTGATTGGGCCCAGCTGAAAAAGTGCATGATAACGTCGTGCTAAATCACCATCATCTATAAGCAGGGGGAATGGCAGTTGATGCCGCTGCGCAAAACGTTGATGACTGCTCGCGCTGCCAATACTCACTCCGAGTATCTGTGCCTGCTCTTGCTTCAAAGGCGTGTAGTTATCTCGCAGTGCACAGGCCTCAGCGGTACAGCTGGGGGTGTTATCTTTTGGATAAAAATATAGCACCAACCATGAGCCGCGATAATCCTCGAGACTATGGCGAACACCCTTATGATCGAGAAGATCAAAACTGGGAGCGGCTGAATTCAGCACTAAAGCTTCGCTAGAAGTGAATGCAGGGAGTAGGTTCATAAAGCAATAATTGGCTGGTAGTGCATCACTTAATCGGTAATTTCAGTATCTGTCTGATACCAATGTAGCTTGCTATGCAGGCTTACAACACTTCCTACAATAATCAATGTTGGGCCACTGACTGCATGTTTATCGACTAATCCAGGTAGGCTATTTAAATCACCAATCAAGACACGTTGCTCCGGTGTAGTCCCTTTACTGACTAAGGCTGCAGGGGTATCTGCATCTAACCCATGTTTTATTAATTGTTCACAGATTATTGATAAGCCATACAAGCCCATATAAAAAACGATGGTTTGTTGCTTATGTGCAAGCATCTTCCAATTAAGGTCGACACTGCCATCCTTTAAATGTCCGGTAACAAAAATACAGGCTTGAGCATGATCTCTATGGGTTAGAGGAATACCAGAATAAGCGGCACAGCCTGCTGCTGCAGTCACTGCAGGCACTACCTGAAAGGCGACACCCTCATCCATCAAGGTCTCAATTTCTTCACCACCGCGACCAAAAATAAAGGGATCTCCACCTTTTAGGCGCAGTACGCGCTTACCTTCTTTCGCTAATCGAACCAATAAATTATTGATCGATTCCTGTGGGATAGCATGGTTGGAACGTTGTTTCCCAGCATAAATCTTTTCGGCATCTTTGCGCACCAAAGCCATAATCTCATCAGATACTAGACGGTCATAGACCACGGCATCGGCCTGTTGCATCAGCCGTAGGGCACGGAACGTTAGCAAGTCAGGATCACCCGGCCCTGCTCCCACTAAGTAAACCTCACCATGAGTATCCGTAGAGAAGTCTTCTTCCTCAACGCGCTGATTCAGCGCCTGTTCAGCAGCCCCTAGGTTTCCAGCAAAGACTGACTCGGCAATCGGTCCTTGCAACACGTCTTCCCAAAAACGTCGACGCTGCGTTTCATCAGTGAGTTGCTGACTTACTGGGCTGCGATACTTTTCAACTAAGTTAGCTAGTTGACCGTAAGCTGCTGGCAGATGACGTTCAAGATTACGCCGGATCATACGTGCTAACACCGGTGAGGCGCCGCCTGTTGTAATCGCTATCTGAATTGGGTCTCTATCAATAACTGAAGGTAATACGACATCACCTTGTGAGAAGTCATCAGCAACATTAACTAAAATACCCTGCGCCTTTGCCAGCTTACTGACCTGCTGATTGACCGCAGAAATTGAGGTCGCAGCAATAATGAGACGATGTCCTTGAATGTCTTCAGCTACAAAAGCACGTCGTTCTAGCTGACAGCCATACTCTTCACCCAAGGCTTCTGCTTCCGTAGAAAACTCAGGGCTCACCACGGTCACGTCGGCACCAGCTTTGCATAGCATGGCTAATTTTCTAGTAGCGATTTTACCGCCACCCACGACCAAGCAAGGTTGTTCTTTTAATTCAATAAATAAAGGTAATAAACTCATATTATCGCAATGCAGCTACCTGCTGCTGAATAGGCTCAATCAAATGAGCGATGCGCTTTCGCATAACGGTACCAATAGCATCAGTTACGCCAAAGACGGGGTCGAGCAAACTTTCACTGACCATGGATAGAAAAATAATTGCACTACATAAAGATTTAGCCTGCGGCCAAGTTTGCAATAAATCATGCAGACCACCTTGCGGATTCTGCATGAGGTGGCCAACAAATGCATGCACTTCTTCAATGTATCGTGGATTAGGAAAACCTGTTTCCTCTACTGTGAAGTAATGCCCCATTGTATTAAAGAGTGTCACCACAACATCTTGGTCACTCGGTTTCTTCATCACTGAACTGTAAGTTTCGAGCATGGCCTGTCCTTCGGCACTGAGCAACCAGCGCACTTTTTGCGCCCAAGGGTTACTCATGTCAAGAACTGCTAATTGCTTAGACATTATCTCAAAATCAGCATGTGGTAGCTGCTCTATGGGCAGAGACTCTGGGCACTGCTGCAAAAAACCAACAAAGTAGGTGTTCTTGCGCTTACCACGCTGCCAAATTGAATCCTTAGTTTCCTTATCTACCAAATCACCTTGTAATATTAAGCGAACGGAGCGCATGGTTGCTGCTGAACGTTCTTCAAAAGGCAAAAACTCAACTAGAAACTGGGCTAACTCTGGCCCCATACTGCCTCTAACCACATCGTCACTTTCCAGCATGCAGCGAGCATTATCAGCATTTGGCGCGCACCACCAAGCACGCTTGGCAAGCTCATTGGTTAGACCATTAGCATGCACAACGGCGACTATAGCCTCTGGCTCACCAAGTAATAATAGTTTCTCTAAACTATCATCGCGTGCCTGCCCCATCCGCGTCCAGCGACGTAGAAAAACAGGATAGCCACCGGGAGAACCCAGTACTTGAGTCGATAACCACTGGCGCACATTGCGCAAATATTTTTCATCACGACCGGTCGCATGCAAGACCACCTTAGCTTCACCACGTTCGGTTAAGCCGTACACTTCCATACGTGACTCATCAATGCGCACCGCCTCTGGCTTTTGTGCCAGTAGAACATTTAAGCGCAAAGTATCTTCGTTACTTAAATCCATACACTCAGTTTAGTTGCACCCGTTGTCCAAAAGCAGGTTGTTGCCGACCTTTGACTAACCATAAGACTGGATAGCTTGGTTCATGCTTAGGAAACTGCCCCAGACAATCACTAAAGTAGACCAATAAATCAGGCGCTTGATCCTGCTTCTCAACCCACTCAAACACCGGTCGAAAATCAGTACCACCACCACCACGAAATTTCTTTGGGAGTTTAAATTCTTCCCACGCTTCGAACAGCCAAGGGCTTCCTTTTGCTAATTTTTCATCACAGGCAAGCAAGCTTACACGTGCTCGCAGTTGGCCTTTTATCGCATCAATCTCAGTCATAAACTCTTCTATTTCTTGGCCACTAATTGAGCCACTGACATCCAGTGCAACCACAATATTCACTTGTGAACTGCGCAGACTTGGAAAAATAGCAGGCCCACCACGGCGTGATGAAGGCCGCGCATAGCTGTAATCGTCCCGCGCTGTCGCTACCATGAAACGTGCTAACAAAGCACGCCAAGGTAGTTTTGGCTGCAACATGATCTCCACCATGCGCGCCATCCCTTCGCTCAGCTTTCCTGCCTGCTGTGCTTGTTGTGCAGCACCCGCTAGTCGTTGTTGCCATTGCACGGAGAGGTTATCTAATTCCTGTTGGCTAAGACTCGCCTCTTGGCTTTCTCCTTGCGTCTCATCATCAGGCTCTTCTTCTGGATCCTGCTGTGGGTCAGCACCACTGCCTTCTTCAGACTCTTCATCAGGGTTGGGCTTAGGTGGTTTATCACTAGCCGATTGATCCTGTTCATCATTCGGATCTATTGATTGATCATTACCTTCTTCCTGCTTGCCACCTGTCTCCGCCTCACCATCATCTTTATCTTGCAAGTAAGGATAAATCTCTTCTGCACTCAAACCACGATAGCTTTCTTCTAAAAACGTACCCGGTGGTGCCTTTAAACCTTCATCAATTAATAACGGACTCACTGCATAGTCACACGCCAGATCCCAGAGATGCTTAACGCGATGTTGGCGCCGTGCAAAATGTGACAAGGCACAGTGCAGGGCTTGTTTAGCTAATACAAATTGCGTTTCTGCAGGATTTAACGCAAGGATATATTCATAGTTATAAAATATTTTTTTAGCATTAGTAGCGGCAGTAATACACCAAGCAGGATCGCCCTGCTGTAACGGCATACGCAAAACCAAGGCGCCTAGAAATGGCTTATCTAAAATTAATCGAGTGCGTGCCGCAGCCAGTTTTGTCTCAACCTTATTGGCGTCCATAACTAGCCCTCATCGCTTCACCGGCTTAGGCTTCGTAAAGCATGAGGTCGGCTACAGAATCAGCCCAGAGCGCAAATTCTTCAACGGCAAAGAGTCTTTCACCGATAGCACGATGCATATCAGAGATCATCATCACACCCATTTCTCGCTGTGGGAAAAGTTGTGCATAGCTCAAGATATTCCCAAGGATGAGGTTTCCTGCCGCGCCTTCTTGAGCTCGAATTGCACGTCCAACCAAGGCTGTAGCCACAGCATATTGCAGGTCAATTTCTGTCGGTACCGAGGTTTCATTGCCACTGACAATGGCATCTAGGTCTGGCATGTCTTCTAGATGTTCAACAAAGGCATTGAGCTCAATGCCTGCTGCTGCTCCAACACAGGCCTGCAGACTCTCCAATAAAACTTCAGGACTCTGCTCGAATTTATGTAAGGCTCGGTTAGCAAACTCCCAAGAACGAGGCGTGGGGAAGGCCATAGGATTTTGTGCTGCATCAAAACTGAAAATCAGGTCAGGTCGAAAACGTAAAAAAGCAATAACACGCTCGTCGATCTCATTGGCATACGCCCAAGCAACCCAGTCATCTAGATTGACATCAACCTCATAGTGCGAGAACCGATTCGCCAAGGGTGCGGGCATGGTGTAGGTCACCCCCCTATCACCTTGACGATTACCTGCCGCTAAAATTGCCCAACCATCGGGCACTTCATACTGGCCTAGGCGTCGATCTAAAATCAGTTGGTAGGCCGCTGCCGAAACACTCGGAGCCGCTGAGGTAATCTCATCTAAAAATAGAATACCTTTAGCACCGTGTCGTTGCTTATCCGGCAACATCGCAGGCACTGCCCACTCAACCGAACTTTCTTGTCGAAATGGAATGCCACGCAGATCACTAGGCTCCATTTGTGAAAGGCGGATATCAATCATTACCACTTGGTTACGTTCAGCAACCTGCGCCACAATTTGTGACTTACCGACACCTGGAGGGCCCCATAACATGACCGGCGTGTGCTGGCCTGATTGGGCGGCATGAAACTCTTTATCAAGAATATTATTTAAATAAGCGGGACGCATACTGACTCTGTTCTTAATCCGTTAAGACCTTAATGTAAGCAATAACTTACATATAAATAGGCGGTTAAATAAAGTACTAAAATCCTGCTTTCTTGTACCACTCTTTGGCTTTTTCTTCATCTTTCTCAATCAACGTTCCCTGCTCATACATCATTGCTAAGGTCGTTTGTGAGCCAGCTAGTCCTTGCTCTGCTGCCTTGGTGAACCAAAAAGCGGCTCTCTCACCATTTTTTTCGGCACAGTCACCTTCCATATACATAAACCCCAAGCCATGTTGGGCTAAGGGATGACCTTGCTCAGCTGCCGCATTCATCCAACGGAAAGCCGCTTCTGGGTTAGCTCTATTACCCAGACCATTTTGCAGCATAATAGCGCAGCGATGTTGGGCCTCGGCATAACCTGACGCTGCTAACGGTGACAATAACTGCATCGCTCGCGAAAAGTGTTTAGACTCAAAAGCCTGTATGCCACTAGCGAAATCAATCTCTTCTGACTCTTCCATAGGGTTTAATCCTGTCATGTTTTAAGCCACGTAGTTTAAAACAAAGCAAGGGACTGCCGAATACCCCGGTTGAGTTGCTGAAAAAAATAGATTAAATCATTTAAGATCAATAACTTAACCGTCCCTCCATAGGGATATATAGGATTCACAGCACATTTTGTATGCTCGGCAACCCTTTAAGGATTAATAGACTGTGACAGTAGAACTAGATCGCACCCAAGCAGAGATTGATGCCTTTATGCGCAGCGTCGTCGGACGTGTAGCAACTGGCCCAGAATACAGTAAGAATTTATCCTTTGAAGAGGCTAGAGACACGCTGAAGTATATCCTGCGTGATCAAATTGACCCAGTCCAGAGCGCCGTCTATCTGATCGCTTTACGCATGAAGCGTGAGACAAGTGATGAGAATGGAGGCAGCTTACAAGCCCTATTAGAGGCCTGTGACCGTGTTACTGCAGAAGTTGATCAGGTGGTTGATATCGCAGAGCCTTATGATGGTTACATGCGTGGTGCACCGGTGATGGCTTTCTTACCCGCCTTATTGGCTGCTTGTGGCTTACCCGCACACAGTCACGGCCTGGAAGATGTTGGTCCAAAGTTCGGGGTCACACACCGTAAAGTTATACGCGCCGCAGGCAAAGCGGTGGATCTCAGCCCACAACAGGCAGTCGCTAAGATTAATGACCCTGATTGTGGTTGGTCCTACATTGATCAAGCTCAGTTTTGTAAGCCCTTGCATGATTTAGTCGGTTTACGTAAACGCATTATTAAGCGTCCCGTACTGACCACAGTTGAAGTCTTACTAAGACCTATTTGTGGCAAGCTATCAACACACTTAATGACCGGTTATGTGCATAAGCCATATCCGCCTGTTTATGAAGCCCTCGCCAAACTGGCAGGTTTTGACTCCAGCGTAATCATCCGCGGTGTTGAAGGTGGTATCACCCCAGCACTCAACAAGCCGGCTAAGTATTTCGAATATATTGGCCTAGAGGGTGCCTTAGAAGAGGTCAACATGACCCCTGCAGACCTCGGTATTGAGCAATCTGTGCGCTGCGAGCCGGTACCCGCATCAGTGGTCACTAAGATTGAAGGCGAAGATAACGTCGTTGATGTCGAGGCGCTCGCTAAGATCAGTGCTGAAGCCGGTCTAGCCGCAATCGATGGAAAAGCAGGCCCAGCACAAGACTGTTTGCGTTATTCTGCTGCCATTATGCTGAAGCATTTAGGAAAAGCAGATACACTTCGCGCTGGCGCCGAGATAGCACAAAAAGCTATGGACACAGGCATCGCACTGAAAAGATTTGAAGCGTTTTGATAAACGCCGCACTATTTATACATTTTTAAACAGGAGCAGAACAATGGATCAAACTTATCGCGACACAATCACTTCAATGGAATCGCAGGGCGTTGACCCAGAATACGTATTGGGTTGGCAGGGCGGTTACTTGGGTCACCCAGAGCGTGAAGAGCAGCGTCTAAGCGAAGCTTACTCAGCTGGCTTTACTGATGGTCAAGAAAAGACTGCTGACAACTTCTCAAGTTGGGCTAAGTAATATAGATTGCGTAGACGATACCTGGCTTTGAGTGGGTATCGTCTTTTAGCATCGCTCTACTGCGCTGATAAATGCCGGTAGTACTGCCGAGTCTGAGGGTATAGTTCCAGCTGCTGCCCCTGCATCAGCGTATAAGTCAAACCTTGCTGACGATCTACAACAGTCAAATCCCAGCCCTGTTCGGGTAGTTGTCTTAGAATTAACAGTGGCAGCCCATGCTCAGCCTGTTCTAATATCTGCTGATAAAAGCTTTTTGCTTCTTCTCTATCCGCTGGCCTTTCAGCCATCGCATTACGTAAGCGTTGCGCATATTGTTTACGTGCGAATGCATTCAACTTCCCTCGCTCTGGTGCTATTAACTTATCACCAATGCGGATTCTTATGCGTTGCTCAAAATTTTCTTTCTGCTTCAAGGAATAACGATAAGCCGTGAGTAAATAGTTATCCTCAGAATCTTCAGTCCATTGTGACCAGCTCAGACAGTGTTTCTTTTCCGAGCTGCAATGATTATTGCGCGGCAAATTCTCAAAAAACAAAAAATGATGCCTCGGCTTTCTTTGCAGTAAGCCAGCGAGAGGTGCCGCTAATTGATAGTCTACTTCCCTTGCCAGTAATTTCAGACAGGCTTCTTGCACATCACCTTCTAGCAAGCGTACCTCAGCGAGATAAAAATACGCCATATCAGTCGTCACTAAAAAGTGCAGCTGTGACTGCCCACCCCGTGCCTTATTACGCATTGCTTGAGCAAATAAGACATAATTATTCAACGCATAAAATTCAGCTATTTCAGCGGCACTGCCGATATGACAGTCATACATTTTTTCCGGCACTTTTGCTGCCTCAGGCAGCGGCTGTGCCTGCGCTATAACCAAGCAACATAAACCTAGTAGCATAACTAGATTCACTAGAAACAAAGACTTACTCATCACCCCAGGTGCCATTCTCTGGAATCGGTGGCATTTCAAAGTCAGCATCATCTAAAGACTCTCCCATCCCGGTCATCACACGCTGTATTCCCTTCACTATCTTTGGTGCTTCCAGATCAATGACGTAATCAGGAATCCATTTTTGGTCTTTTGCACCCATCACCGCCATCACATGATTACCAGCAACCCGTCTAAGACCAAAACCAGGGCCTTCATCAATGTCATAGTCACAATCAGAATATTCATCCATACGCACATTGAGTAGTGTAATAAACTCCTTACGGTGCTCACCTGGACCATTCGAATCTAAGCGATTATCGTGCACCAAGTTGGCTAAATTGACGCCTAAAGCATTGATGAAACGAACGCGTTCTTCCTCTTCTAATTCACCATAAGTCATACGGTCAACCACATGCAGGGAAAAGGCGAGGAATTCACAGATAACATCCATACGCTGAGAATGGGTATTAGTTTCAAAACCTTCATTTTCCAGACTCAAGCAGCTATCCGCTGCAAGCATCCAAATATTACTACTGACCACTGAGGCAATCTGCTCTGGAGAGCGCTCATGCTGTGTTTGATTCCATTTCGCTTTTAATCTGGCCATATCAGTTACTCATCCCTAATCCACTGTACGTATTTAATACTAGGACAAACATTGTTGTCTTGCTTGTAATTTAATAGCAAGCCGATTATACCTCTAAACCTATGAATACTGATCTCCTATCTGCGCAGGTACAGCGCAACTGTAATATTGCCGATGCTCGTTATGCCGGCAATTTCACTCTCTGCATTTATTTGATGAAAATGCGTGAGTTCTATCGTTGGTCAGAGCGACTAGCCTATGAGGATACGCTCACCAGTAGCGCTGTCGGTGAATGGGTAACTGAGCGTGAAGCACTCTGGGAAGCGCTTGAAGAAGACGACTTTCAAGAGCTGAATATCGACGGCCACGTGTTTGATCCTTTTGACACCGTCAGTATCAACCAGCACATTAATCCGCAGGGCTTAATTTACAGTGGTGGATTGGGTGCTAATCGGACGCCACATTTTTTCCTTGCCGAAAAGTTAAGCAGCGAGTCACACCATGACACCACTATCTTTATTAGTGGCCAAGAATACGCCAGAGACCTCGCCTCGCCACCGGCTATGACCCTAGGCAATAACATTTTCATTCGTCGGCAATCTATCGCTAGAATGATCTGGGAAAGGATTCAAGAATGGCAGTGGCATGGTAATGAAAACGGCATGTCTAGAGCAATGAAGTATTACGCCTTTGCAGATGACACTCACAGTGCGTTACAGGCGATGGCTGAGATTGAAGCTGAGGCAATCAAACTGCATGAAATCGGCGAAATTGAGGCTAGCCTGATCATTGGCCCAGACTGGAAGAAACTCTTGCTTGAGATTAACAACCCACGTGTTGAGCTCAAGCTACGTGCTATTAAAGATTTATTTGCTGATGCCTTATCGACCTTACCTGCTCTCATAGAAAGTGAAAAAATAGCCTCTATCCATTTTTATGCCGGAAATATGAATGCCACACGAAAAGAACTTTGTCCCTCTTTTACAACTGCTTATAACCAATGGCATGAAGATACTAACTACGAGAATCTCGCGGATTGGGTAAACCTTAGCAGGCACTATTGGCATGATATAATGAAGCAATGCCTGAGCCTTTTTGCTGCGCAAAAAACAAGCTCAGAAATCGATGCCTTCTTGATCGCCGAAACCTTTAAATGATGAAACAAAACCGTTTAGTAACCATTCAGGAATGTAAGCCAGGAAGCTTTGTTTTTGAGAAGAAAAATGCCCTAGCGCCAGATTTCTGTAACGAGGTCATGCAACGTTTTGAAGCCTGCCCAGAAGACCAGTATCTGGGACGTGTTGGGCAGATGGCCAGTGCAGACAACAGCATTAAGCGTTCAACTGATCTTGTCGTTAGTGGTAAATCACATTGGCAGGACGTAGATCGTGCCTTATTCCGATCCTTAGGCATTGCCCTTCGAGAGTTTCGTCTGCAGTACCCATTTTTTTCTGGATCATTTAAAGACATGGGTTATGGCTTACAACGCACACTGCCAGGAGAGTTTTATCACTGGCACATCGATGGTGGCAGCCATGAATTCAGCCAACGTCAGTTAGTAGCCATCTGGTATTTGAATGATGTCGAGGGCCCGGGCGGCGAAACTGAATTTTCTTCACAAGACCTTATGATCACCCCTTCTCAAGGTAGCCTGATCTTATTCCCACCCTTTTGGACCCATGAACACCGAGGTGTTGCCCTAGAAAAAGGCAGTAAATATATCGCCACGACTTGGGTTGTATTCGCCTAAAGGCTCTTACCCATGCCGCCATTACATTACGACACACCAACAAATAATGAGCAGTGGCAGGCCTATTACGACTTTCGCTGGCAACAGCTTAGAGCCCCTCTTGGCCTTGCAGCAGGCACTGAACGCGACGCATTAGAGGCTCAGGCCTATCACCGTGTCTGTCTTACTGAAGATCACAACATCGTTGCTGTTGGGCGCATACATTTTGAAACTAGCAAACAACAGCAGCTGGCTCGCATTCGCTACATGGCTGTCGCGTCTGAGTATCAAAAACAGGGGATTGGGCGTGCACTAGTGGCACAGTTACTCGAGCATGCACAGGGCTTAAGCGTTGCTGAGTGTTATCTGCATGCGCGTGAGCAGGCCTGTGGCTTTTATCAGGCACTAGGATTTGAACTCAAAGGCCATGTTCCATCGGCGTTAGACCAGCCTCACTTTCTTATGCGACTAGGTTTGCGCTAAGCCGCCCAAAATCAGACATCTGCCATCGCAAACTCGGTCTGCGTCATATCACCGCCGGTATCAACATCAGCTCGATCGACACCAGGAAGTGTTCGTAAAATATAGCCGGCCATTAATGTCGCTATTTTTTCATCGCCAGAATCTAATGCTGTGAGTATTTTATCGGCTGCAATTTGACAGCGCTGAATACCATCAGGTTTCTCCACCCATTGTCGACTCATTTGCCAACCCGCATCCATATCAGCATCTATTCGAGCGAAAAAATCAGCTGCTTCAGCTAACATATAATCAGGAACTTCGATCGGAATGGTTCTTTCATCTACAATAACTTTCAGTATCATGGCTTAAAACTTTATTTTAGCTAGTGGACTTATAAGAACGCAGTATAACGGGAAGAATTATATTTTGCTTATCCAACTTAAACAGGTGCTAGGCACACAACAACTCACGGCAATTGCTGAGCTCCTAAAAGATGCGCAGTTTATTGATGGCAAACTGAGCGCAGGAGACGTCGCAGCAACGGTTAAAAACAACCGCGAGCTGGCTATGAATGACCCACTAACACAACAGCTAAATGCCTTGGTGATGAGTAATCTACTACGTCATAAAACCTATCAACGTGCAGCCTTACCCTTACGCATTGCTAGTCCGTTCTACGCCTGTTATGAAACCGGCATGGCCTATGGTGAACATATCGATGACCCGATTATGGGTGGTCAGGATAAATATCGCTCAGATATAGCGATCACGATGTTTTTAAATTCTCCTGAAGACTATGAAGGTGGTGAACTTGTGATCCAGACAAGTTTGGGTGAACAAGTCATTAAGTACCCTGCTGGCGATGCCGTGCTTTACCCTGCCAGTAGTCGCCATCGTGTGGCAGAAGTGACTCGTGGCAAGCGTCAGGTCGCTGTAACTTGGGTACAGAGCAGCGTTCGTGATGCTGAGAAACGCGAGCTGCTCTTTCAGCTCAGCTGTGCTCGCGAAAAACTGCTGCGTAAGCAACCCACTGAAACTTATACTAAGCAAGTTGACTCAAGTTACGTCAACCTAGTACGTCGCTGGAGCGATGTCTAAGTCTTAACCTAAGGAATGGATCCTCGAAAACTATGCAGCTACAAGATTATATTCGCACCATCGCAGACTTCCCAAAGCCGGGTATTATGTATCGTGACATTACCACCCTACTGAAGTCTCCCGAGGCCTTAAGCCATGTCATCGAGCAGTTCAGGCTGCGTTACGAGGCTGCAGAAATCGATTATGTTATTGGCATTGAATCACGTGGCTTTATCTTTGGTACAGCCTTAGCACATACCTTAGGTGTGGGTTTTATACCAATACGTAAGCCGGGGAAGCTGCCGGCTGAACATTATTCAGTCAGTTACCAACTCGAATACGGTGAAGATTCTCTAGAGATCCATAAAGACGCCATCGAAGCGGGGGCTCGTGTCTTAGTGGTTGATGACCTGCTAGCTACTGGAGGCACCGCTAATGCAGCTGCCGAATTATTACAGAATTTTAACTGTGAACTGCATGAGTTTGCCTTCGTTATCGAATTAGCTGAACTTGCTGGCCGTGATCGCTTAGCTAAATTTTCTGAATCATACAGCTTGTTGCAGTATTAACTCTGTACATATAATTTATTTAAGCATCACTATTAGTCTGTTATTTAGTTGTGTAAAGTCAAAAACTAAGAGTCGCTTATACGAAAAAGGAATCCAATGACTAAGTACATACTCACAGTATTTTTACTGGCCACAGTTTGCAGCGGACAGGTTTTTGCACGGGGTGGTGGCATGGATTTGAAGGATGGCCAATTTTGGCATGCTGACCGTGATCACAATCAACAGATTACGCTAAAAGAAGCACAGCAGATTTACTCGCTAGGCAAACAAGAAGTGTTCGAAAAATATGATGTCAGTGGTGAGGGTGTGATTACTAAGTTTGAATTTTATGACTATCTCAACCGTCGCAGTGATGCCGAATAAACAGCACTTAAAAACAACTTAGGTTATGGCGCCACTACTTTTGGCGCCAAATAGACCTCGGCTACGTCACCATCAAGCAGGTTTTGTTGCTCATCAATCAGCTCAGCATCAGCATCATTCCAGCCTCTTAGACCTGTCTTTAGTGAGATCGCTTGTGCAAAGCCTAACTGCTTTAGGGTGTCAGCAGCCAAGCAGCTACGCCGCCCCGAACGACAGATGACAATTACTTGCTGAGCGCGAGCATCTGCCAGACGTGGCTCAGTCTCATCAAAACCATACTCACTAGCCGCCTCTAAGATACCCCGCGGGATACTCAGTGAGCCTTTGATATGCATCCGCTGAAATTCATCCGCTTCACGCACATCAATCATCAATAGATCAGGCGCTTGCTCCAGTGCCGACTGCAGGTCCCAAGGCATCCATTCCTGAATACCTTTACTAGCATCAGCCACGAGTTGATCAAACGTTTTCATAGTCGCGCTGTAACTCTAGTTTTGCTTACTAGCACGCATGCCATGTTCAACCGCAATCACTGCTGCTTCAACTCGCGAATGAATATTTAATTTACGTAAGATCGCCTTAACGTGTAACTTCACAGTGCCATCTGAAATACCCAAATTACGTGCAATTACTTTATTGCTTTGGCCTTCAGCAAGCAGGCTCAAAATCTCAGACTCTCGAGGAGTCAGGTCATCAATTGGGCTAGGTTCGGATTCTAAAATAGGCTCACCCTTAACAACACGCGCCAAAATCTGGGTTAGGTTGGGTGCAACTACGGTCTCACCTTTTACAATCTCTCGCAAAGCAGCAACAACATCATCAGGCTCCATCTCCTTCAGAAGATATCCCTTGGCACCATTACGTAAAGCCTCAACTAAGTCGCGTTCGTCATTGCTAGTGGTTAACATCACCACTGGCGCTTCAAACTTACTCGCCTGCAGGTTCTTCAATACTTCCAAACCTGTCAGTGTTGGCATACGCATATCTAGCAAGACAATATCTGGTAATAACGTTTGAGCGAGACGAATGCCTTCTTGACCGTCACCGAGTGAAGCTACGACCTCAATATTATGTCGCTCTAACAATCCTTGTAAACCATCACGAAATAACGTGTGGTCGTCGATAATCAGTACGCGCAAGTGTGTACCCTCAGCTTGGTTAGTTGTTTATGGTTCATGACTGAATTCTAGAACAATTCGTGTTCCTTCGCCCGGTTCACTCTCTATTTCCAGTACACCACCAAAACGGCGGG
>JAQWYM010000019.1 GCA_029253965.1 Gammaproteobacteria bacterium | reverse complement strand
GACCAAGCCCAGTAAGTGTATCGGGCGCCCTCGACTCTTGGCTGACTCCAGGGCACCTACAATCTGCTGGCTACTAAAAAAGGTACGGTCATCAATCGCATTATTAATATGGACTAAATCTTGGTGCAGGATATTGCCGCAGCCGAGAGTAATATGGCCGACTTCCGAGTTGCCCATTTGTCCTTCAGGCAGTCCAACCGCAGCGCCAGAGGCCTGCAGAGTGGTGTAGGCATAGCGCTCTACATATTCATCCAGACGCGGCATACGTGCCTGCTTAATGGCGTTATGTTCACCGTCATCATTAACCCCGAAGCCATCCAGGATCATCAGCAAAGCGCGCTTTGCTGTTTTATTATTTTGAGCGTTCAATGAGTCTCTATTCTTTGTTGGTCTTGTTTTTATTATCTTCATCAACCTGCGCTATGCTCTCACGCAATGTACTGCTGCTGGCTATCTTATTTTCAGAGGCCTCTGTTTCAGCCTCTTCAATCGCATCTAATTCTGCTTCCATCTCTGCTTCGGTCATTTTTTCGAAGCGCCCTTCTTTTTTCTCTTCGACAGTACTGGCTGCTTTTTTCTGCACCAGCCTCGACATTAATAACCCTAACTCAAATAACAACCACACTGGTACTGCTAGTAATACCTGCGATATGACATCAGGGGGTGTCAGCAACATGCCGAGAACGAAGGCAGCTACTATTACATAAGAACGAGCATTTGATAATGCCTGCACTGTGGTTATTCCTGTGCTGATCATCACAAAAGTGAAGACAGGAACCTCAAAGGCTATACCAAAAGCCAAAAACATCTTGATGACAAAATCTAGGTAGCGTGAGATATCGGTCATCATCGCAACACCCTCAGGTGTCACTCGAGTAAAAAATCCAAAAACTAAGGGGAAGACAACAAAGTATGCGAAGACCATGCCGAGATAAAACAGCAGTGAGCTGGATACCAGCAATGGCATCACCAGGCGTTTTTCATGGCGATAGAGGCCGGGCGCGACAAATGACCACAATTGGTACAGCGTCCACGGGATCGTAATCACAAAGGCCAGTAACAAGACCAGTTTAAAAGGGGTGAGGAAGGGCGAAGCAACGTCAATCGCCACCATCGTACTCTGTGCTGGCAGATGCCGCAGCAACGGTTCTGCAACAAAAGAATAGAGCTCATTAGCAAAGGGTAGCAGTGCAACCAGTATCAGTGCGAGACCAGCCACAATCCTAATCATGCGATCACGCAACTCCATTAAGTGCGTAACGATGGAGTCTTGCTGCTCGTTGCCTGTCTCTGCGTTTGTCTCTGTCTTATCAGACATTATTGCTCTGCTTTGTCAGTGGCTGATGCGGCTGGGCTGGTCGGTTTATTGATCTCTTCGGCAACAGCATCGGCTAGAGTTGGCTCGCCCATGTCTTTTACATCACGCTCTACATTTGTCTTGGCGTCACTCAAAATACTGCGTAACTCTGAAATCTCTGATTGCTGCTTTTCCAACATCTCTTTGAGTTCAGCAGATTTTAACTCACTCTCGATATCGGCTCGCACACTGGCAAAATAGCGTCGTAACTTACCGAGGAAGCGCCCCAGCTTAACTGCCAAGGCAGGCAGCTTATCTGGCCCAACGACCACTAAAGCTACAATACCAACTATAGCCAGTTCCCAGAAACCAAAATCAAACATCAGCGCCTACTATCACGTTTACTAAGGGCTATTTTTTATCGGAGTCGGCATCTTCTTCTGTGCCTTCTTTCTTCATTGCTGTTTTAAAACTACGCAGTGCACCACCGACATCACCACCAATGTTGCGCAGTCGTTTAGTGCCAAATAGTAATAAGACGATTGCGAGTACAATCATTAACTGCCAGATACTAATTCCCATTTTTATACTCCATTCTCAAATATTGCTTAGGCGATAACGGCACAGCCGTATCACATAAATAGATGACTTTACTTACTTCGACTAGCCTTCTCTTCATGGCCAGAGATACCGAAGCGTTGGTTTAATTCGGCTAGTACGTCTTCACTGCTGAGACCTTTTTGCACCAGTAAAACCATGCAATGAAACCACAGGTCTGCCACTTCTTTGACCAAGGCGAGTTCATCTTCACCTTTTGCAGCAATAATCACTTCAGCTGATTCTTCACCCACCTTCTTCAAAATATGATCTAAACCCTTGGCATAGAGGCTGGCCACATAGGAATCATCAGGATTGGCTGCAAGCCGCTCACGGAGGACCTGCTGTAAGGCTGACATAGTGTCTGACTGGGCCATAATTAGCGTCTAATATTCATGGATTGAGGCAAGAAAGGATACCATAGCCAGTGGTCTAGAGAGAATGCGCAGCCGAGCTACTTTTATGCACGCATGATGATGCCTTGGCTGAGCATATGCGCCTTGGCTTGCTCGATAGTATATTCACCAAAATGAAAGATACTGGCGGCTAATACGGCATCAGCATGGCCTTCGATGACGCCTGTGCTGAGATCTTCTAAGCAACCAACACCGCCCGAGGCGATAACCGGTACCGTGACGCTATCACTGATGCTGCGGGTTAAATCCAGATCAAAGCCCTGTTTTGTGCCATCTCTGTCCATGCTCGTTAGTAAGAGCTCACCAGCGCCATATTCACACATCTTTTGTGCCCACTGGATGGCATCAATACCGGTGGCATTACGACCGCCATGGGTGAAAATTTCCCAGCGCTTTGGCTGACCCTCTGGCGATACTCTTTTTGCATCAATTGATACAACAATACATTGTGAGCCAACTCGTTCAGCGGCCTCGCGGACAAAATTAGGATCACGCACCGCAGCCGTGTTGATGCCAACCTTGTCAGCACCCGCATTAAGTAAATGGCGAATATCTGCAACGCTGCGAATCCCACCACCGACTGTTAATGGGATAAACACCTCAGAGGCAACTTTTTCAACAACATCAGCCATCGTTTTGCGTTGATCTGAACTGGCGGTGATATCTAGAAACGTAATCTCATCTGCACCCTCGCGATCGTAGCGCTTAGCGACTTCAACGGGATCACCGGCATCGCGGATATCAACAAATTTGACGCCCTTAACAACACGACCCGCATCGACGTCTAAACAAGGAATGATGCGCTTTGCCAGTGGCATGATTATCCTGCTTGCTGACAGTTAGCAATCGCCTGCGCTTCTGCTAAGTCTATGCCGCCTTCATACAAGGCACGGCCAACAACAACACCAACGATGCCTTCCTCGTCAGTCGCACAGAGACGCTCAATATCAGTTTTATCAGTTACACCACCTGAGGCGATCACCGGAATACGAATAGCTGCCGCAAGCTCAACGGTTGACTCAACATTGACGCCCTGCATCATACCGTCGCGACTAATATCAGTGAAGATGATCGAAGCAACGCCGTCAGACTCAAAATGTTGCGCCATATCAATGGCGTCATGCTGAGATATTTTTGACCAGCCATCAACGGCAACCTTGCCATCTTTAGCGTCTAAGCCAACAATAATATGGCCCGGAAACTCAAGACAGAGGTCTTTCACGACATGCGGCGCAGTAATGGCACGGGTGCCAATAATCACATACTGCACACCGGCATCAAGATATCTCTGCACGGTATCTTCATCACGGATACCGCCGCCAATCTGAACGGGGATATCGGGATGGTTCCTAGCGATGTCTTTAACGATATCAAAGTTACGTGGCGCACCATCAAGCGCACCATCAAGATCAACTAAGTGAATTCGCTTGGCACCTTCTTTTACCCAGCGATCAGCTACCGCAACAGGATCTTCTGAAAATATTGTTTCATCATCCATACGGCCTTGGCGTAATCGCACACAGCGTCCATCTTTTATATCAATCGCAGGAATAATAATCATAAGGAATCTCTCTATTAAGCTCCACGCCAGTGAATGAAATTTGCCAACAGGCGTAGTCCATTACTAGCACTTTTTTCTGGATGGCACTGCATAGCGAAAACGTTATCACTGGCAATGACCGATGCAAATTCTAAGCCATAGTCAGTGCGACCAATGGCATATTCTTCGTCTACTGGTTGCACAAAATAGCTGTGAACAAAGTAAAAATAACTGTCTTGGGGAATGCCCGACCACAGGGGATGTTCTTGCTTTTGTTGGATGGTATTCCAACCCATATGCGGGACTTTAATTTTTTCTTCGGGATTAACATGGCGCCGAAAACTTTTAACCGATCCATCATAGAGACCTAGGCAGGGGGTGCCATCATTCTCTTCGCTCTGCTGAAGTAGGACCTGCATGCCCATGCAGATGCCAAGAAATGGTTTTTCACTGGCCGCCTTGCGAACAACATCGGCTAACTTGAGTTCGTTTAAGGCATGCATACAATCTGCAGCTGCGCCTTGTCCAGGAAAGACCACACGATCTGCTGATGCAATCTCTGCACGGTCTTGACTGATAACCACCTCGGCCTGACCTTCAGCCACCTGTGCTAGCGCACTGCACACTGAGTGCAGGTTGCTCATGCCATAATCAATAACTACAATTTTTTGCACTATGCTTTCCGTGCCTAGACTAGAGGTGTCCCTTAGTCGAAGGGAGTTTATCTATCATTCGCGGATCTATCTCACAGGCATAACGCAGGGCGCGACCTAAACCTTTGAAGATGGTTTCTGCGATATGGTGGGCATTGGTGCCACGGATATTATCAATATGCATGGTTACCTGTGCGTGATTACAGAAACCCTGTAAAAACTCGATAATTAAATCAACATCAAAATCACCAATACGTGCCCGTGGGTATTCGACTTCATAGGTCAAACCCGGGCGCCCAGAAAAATCGATGACGACACGACTTAATGCCTCATCCAATGGCACATAGGCATGGCCATATCTGCGAATGCCTTTTTTATCTGACAATGCTTTGGCAAAGGCTTGGCCTAGCGTGATGCCACTGTCCTCAACCGTATGGTGAGCATCGACCTCAAGATCACCTTTGGCATCCAACTGAATATCGAATTGACCATGTCGTACGATCTGATCCAACATATGATTTAGAAAAGGAATGCCAGTTTCTATAGACCCTTCACCTTGGCCATCGATATTTAGCTCGGCCGTAATTTGGGTTTCTAGCGTATTTCGTTCAATTTTTGCGTGACGGGATGCCATAGTCTTTTTCAACAGAAGAGTGGGGTTGCAATGCAATATTTAGTTTCTTTATCTTACTTTTAAAGAAAAGGTTACTGGCCCATCATTGACCAATGAAACCTGCATATCTGCACCAAAAATACCTGCAGTTACTCTACTATATTCTGTTTTCGCGTGCACACATAATTGCTCAAAACAGGCTTTTCCTAGCGCCGCATCTGGACTTTTACTAAAACTAGGACGATTACCTGAGGTGGTGTCTGCGAGCAGAGTAAACTGTGGCACCAAAAGTAGCTGACCCTGTGTTTGCTCCAAACTCAGGTTCATTTTGCCACTATCATCAGCAAAAACACGGTAGCCCAATAGCCGCTGTGTCATGCGTTGTATCTGTTTTTCAGCATCACCCTGCTCGACAGCAATTAATGCCAGCAGGCCGGCATCAATACTGGCCACCGCTTCACCATCAATAACGACTGTGGCTGCGGTCACTCGCTGAATCAGGCTAATCATTAAGCACTTCTCATTTACACGAGCTCATCAGCAAGACGGTCTGTACTACGGATCAATGCATCGACCATTTCATCTTCGGTCGCTGAATGCCCACTATTCGGTGCAATGATAAGTTCAGCCTTAGGCCAACGCTGATGCAGTATATAGGCCTGTTCCACCGGACAAACGACGTCATAGCGCCCATGCACAATGGCACCCGGTATGTCTGCTAAGCGATCAGCATTGCGTAAGAGCTGATCCGGCTCTAAGTAAGCGTCATGCATGAAGTAATGACATTCGATACGCGCCAAGCTCAGTGCCGTATGGGCATCACCAAAATGATCAATGACTGTCTCTTTCGGACGTAATGTTGACGTCCTACCCTCCCAAATCGACCAGCGCTTAGCCGCCTCAAGCTGCAACTCTGGATCTTCTGACATGAGGCGCTGATAGTAAGCACTGACCATATCATCCCGTTCAGCTTCTGGAATGAAGGACTGATAGTCCTGCCAATACTCAGGGAAGATAGCGCTGGCACCGTCTTGATAAAACCATTGAATATCACGCTTACGACAAAGAAAGACGCCTCTTAACAGCAAGCCCAAAACATTCTCTGGGTACTGTTCAGCATAGGCTAGACCTAGGGTTGAGCCCCATGAGCCACCAAATACCACCCATCGATCTATGTTTAGCTCGAGTCGCAGCTGCTCTATATCTGCGATTAAGTCTGCTGTTGTATTATTTTCAGTGGCCGCATGCGGCTTTGAACGTCCGGCGCCGCGTTGATCAAATAAGATGATCCGATAACGCTGCGGATCAAAGAAACGTGGGTGATAGTCTTCACAGCCAGAGCCAGGGCCACCGTGTAAAAAGACTACCGGCAGGCCCTTAGGATTGCCGTATTCTGCAACCCATAATTGGTGCTCATGGCCGACTCGAAGATAAAATTCGTTTCTGGCTTGAATCTGTGGATAAAATGTACGCGTCATAAAAGGATGTCACTATTATGGAATATAGGAAGGCCCTGAATGATTGGTGACTGGACCTGAAAAATCAATAGCTAGCTCTCATAGCATTCTATCTTTGTCGCCAAGTGAATGCCTCACTCAGGACGTTGTGCGATGATCATTGCCTGATTACGAAAACCTTGCTCGGTATCACCCTGCAAACCCTCTTCTCGATAAAACAATATATGCAGTGCTTTGCAAAACTCTAGCAGTTCATTTTTGGCGAGACGATAAGCCGTATTGCTAGGGCCTGTAGCAGCAACATGCTGTTGAGTGAAGGTCTGGTAGTAGAGCAGTCCACCTGGCTTTAAGGCGCTGAGCAATGCTGGCAACAACGGCCGGTAAAGATAGTGGCTGACAACAATGACATCAAAGCTATTTTCTTCTAAACCAGAGACAGCACTATGCTTAAACTCTTCGCTCTGTTGGCTGGCAACTTCCAAATCATAACAGTGACAATGAATAGCCAGTTGTTGCTCTTGAGCATAGCTGTCGAGCTTGCTCATTGCGACACGAGATAGATCAATCGCTGTGACCTCAAGGCCTCCCTGCGCGAGAAGAATCGCATTACCACCGAGACCACTGGCCAGATCTAAAGCATTGCCCAACCGCGGCAGTAAATGACTGTTTTCAATGAGCACTGCTGCCGCCTGTGCATCGGCACAGTGCCTTTCTGAAAAACGCTGATCCCATTTTTCTGCTTGCTGACTCACTCTCTACTCACTCTGATTGTCGATGCTTTAATCACGCCAGAAAAAGGGCGTGAAAATTACCAATAGCGTGAAAATTTCAAGACGGCCTAGGAGCATACCAAGACAAAGCATGAGCTTATTCACTTCACTTAAGCTGGCATAGTTTTGGCTGACTTCACCTAAGCCAGGGCCTAGGTTATTTAAGGTAGCTGCCGCTGCAGAATAGGCTGTAACATGATCAAGTCCGGTTGCGACTAAGAACAGCATCATGCCTAGAAAAATTGCAAGATAGGCAAAGAGGAAACCCCAAACGGCTTCCATGACGCGTCCTTCCACCGGTTTTTTACCAATCTTCACCGCAAACTGTCCATTCGGATGAACAAGGCGACGTAGCTCACGCATACCTTGTTTAAATAGCAGTAAAACGCGAATCACTTTCATACCACCACCGGTGGAACCGGCACATCCACCAACAAAACTAAGCAAAATGAGTAGCATCGGTAATGCTGCTGGCCAGCTAGAAAACTCTGCTGAGGTAAAACCTGTGGTGGTGCCAATTGAGACTACTTGAAAAATAGCCTTGGTCCAAAGTGTAAAGCTATCAGAAAATAACTGTGCATTATGTAGAACGACAACCGCTACTAATGAGACACCGATTAAGACAATGGCATAGACTTTAAACTCAGTATCATTCCAGTAAGTAGAAAACTTTCGACTGCGCCAAGCGACAAAGTGCAGACCAAAATTAGCACCTGATATGAGCATGAATAAGATTGCAATCCATTCAATGGCACTGCTATTAAAGTAGCCCATGTTGGCGTCATGAGTTGAGAAGCCACCAATCGCCACGGTTGAAAAACTATGGCATACCGCATCAAAGAAACTCATGCCTGCAATCCAATAAGCGTAGGCACAAACCACGGTGATAAACAGATAGACATACCACAGCGCTTTTGCTGTCTCTGTAATCCGTGGTGTTAACTTATTATCCTTAACCGGCCCAGGGGTCTCTGCACGGTAGAGCTGCATGCCACCGATGCCTAACATAGGCAGAATGGCGACAGCTAAAACAATGATACCCATGCCACCCAGCCATTGCAGTTGCTGACGATAATATAAGAGTGACGCAGGCAGATGATCAAGCTCAGTCAATACCGTGGCACCGGTTGTCGTTAATCCAGAGAGTGATTCAAATAAGGCATCAACCAGTGATATTTCTATCGCTGTGGAAAAGTATAAGGGCAGGGCGCCAAAACTACCCAGCACCGTCCAGAATAAAACCACCACCAAGAAGCCATCACGTAATCGTAGATCAGCGCGCTGACCACGGTGTGGTAACCAGAGTAGAGCACCAGTAATAAAAGCTGATAAAAAAGCGAGACCGAAAGTATAAAAACTATCAGTTTCAGCAAAGTATTCACCGACCAATAGAGGTGGCAACAGGGTCAGGCTAAAGAGCATGAGTAGCTGACCTAGTATGCGTTGGATAACGGCTCCCTGCATTGTCTAGACCCTAAATTAAATAAATGTGGCGCTGACTTGAAACAAGCGCTCAACTTCATGAATTCGATCTTTCTCTGAAAGAAACATGATTACGTGATCATCAGCTTGAATCAAAATATCGGGATGTGAAATCATCATTGTACCTTCACGCACGATGGCGCCAATATGTGTGCCTTTAGGTAGTTTAATCTCTTCAATTCGACGACCCACTACCTTCGATGTTTTTTTATCGCCATGCGCTACAGCTTCAATCGCCTCTGCTGCGCCTTTGCGTAGGGAGTGCACGGCAACAATATCCCCACGGCGAATATGTGCCAGCAGTGCGCCGATGGTAACTTGCTGTGGTGAGATCGCAATATCAATCATACCGCTCTCGACTAATTCGACATAGCTTGGGCGGTTAATCAGCGACATGGTCTTACGTGCACCTAATCGTTTCGCTAGCATTGCCGACAAAATATTAGCTTCATCGTCATTCGTTAAGGCACAGAAGATATCTACATTTTCAATATTCTCTTCTAGCAGAATATCTTCATCAGCAGCATCACCTCGAAGAACGATGGTCTTATCTAGTATCTCTGAAAGGTATCTTGCGCGTTCAGGATCACGCTCGATCAACTTCACCCGATAGTTCTGCTCTAGTATTTGCGCCAACTGCAAACCAATGTTGCCACCACCTGCTATTAGGATACGTCGGTTTGGTTTATCTACACCCTGCAGTGCAGAGGTTACTTTATTGGCTTGCTGTGCTGCAGTTACAAAAAATAATTCATCCCCTCTTACAACACGGGTTTCATCAGTAAAGGCGACAGCCTCACGATCACGGTAGATGGCTACAATTGAAAAATCATAGGCCGCGTATTCATTCGCAAGATCAGCTAATGTTTTTCCTGTAAAACGGCTATCTCGACTAACTCGTGCTGCTACCAGCTGCACCTTGCCACCAGCAAAATTTAGTACCTGTAGGGCACCAGGATGATCGATTAAGTTTTTGACGTACTCTGACACCAACAGCTCTGGACTAATTAGCAAGTCCACTGGCATCGCTTCTTGTACAAACAACTCTTCATAATCCAGATAGTCACTGGCACGCACGCGAGCAATTTTCGTCGGCGTATGAAAAAGTGTGTAGGCCACTTGGCAGGCGACAATATTCGTCTCATCACTATTGGTTAGGGCAACAATCATGCTCGCATCATTGGCCCCAGCCCGCTCAAGCACACTAGGATGTGAGGCATGGCCTTGAACAGTTTGCAGGTCTACTCGATCTTGTATTTCACGGAGAAGATTCGCATCCTGATCAACCAAGGTGATGTCATTAGACTCACTAGCCAAACTCAGTGCCAATGATCCACCCACCTGCCCAGCACCCAATATTATTATTTTCATTCTACGTTTGATCCAATCATGACGTTTTGCTTGTATCTTATTGTTTTGAGTTTATACCTAATGCACGAAGTTTACGGTAAAGATTTGTACGCTCCATCCCAACCACCTCAGCTAATCGCGTCACACTACCGTCTACTTTTTCTAACTGACGAATTAAATAGTGTTTTTCAAATGCTTCACGCGCTTCTCGTAGGGGAAGATTGAATAAATTATCTAGGCCTGCGCTGGCTTTATTCTCGGGTTCTTGTTGTGACTGAAGTATCTGCTGCACTTCTTTTAGTTCGATTTCTTGTTCGCCACCAATAATTAATAACTGCTGCAAAACACCTTTCAGCTCAGTTAAATTCCCTGGCCAGTGGTGGTGTAAGAATGCATTCTGCGCTGCGATTGAACATTTACGATAGGGGTAGTTTTCATTCGAGCAGAAGTAATCAATAAAGTGGTTTATCAGATCGGGGATATCTTCTTTATGATCACGTAATGGTGGTAATTCTATCCGCAGCATGCCAAAGCCAATGTGAAATAGGCTACGCACCTTCTTTGATATCTCACTGCTTACACCAACAGTTAATCGCACATCAAAACGTTGAAACACGTTAGCATCTTGCAACTGCTGAAGCAGATCAACTAAGCGTTGCTGTATTGGCTCTTTGATGGCATTAAAGTTCTCTAAATATATTGCACCAGATTGATTCTTACGAATGCTTTCAATCAGCTCACTTTTAATTGATGCCCATCCTATATCACTGCCATCAAGCTCATTAAAACGCTTACATGAGATCATCAGTAAAGGCCGCTTTGAGCGCTCACTTAACTGATGTATATAGTGCGCAAGCTTAGTTCGGCCACTGCCTTCCTCACCCTGTATAAGGATCGAGGCATTTTGCTTGGCGCAGCGTTTACTGTTAGTAATTAGTTCTTCAATCAAATCACTAGAGCCCACTGGCATCAACCAATCACTGCCTTTATCCTCACGTACTTGTTCTTTTTGTGGATGGGCATCAAGTGCCTTGTGTGCTGTACTAATGAGCTTAGCTGTTGTCAGTGGTTTCTCAATGAATCCAAAAGCACCTAACCGCGTTGCCTCGACTGCGGTTTCAACCGTACCGTGCCCTGACATCATAATGATAGGACAATCAACCTTATGATTTTCTTTCCATTCTTTTAATAAAGTAATACCATCTTGATCCGGCATCCAAATATCAAGCAGAATTAAATCATACTCTGTGTTTTCAACTTTCTCACAGGCGCTTTTTGCGTTTTTAGCGACAGCAACCTTATAGCCCTCATCACTTAAGATCTCACTAACCAATGTGCAGATATCAGGCTCATCATCAACTACTAATATTTTTTCTGCTGGCATTATCTTCCCCCTACACTGCGGTCTATGACTTCTGCTGATGAGTTATAGCTTGGCAGGCGAATAAGTATCATCGCACCACCACACGTTCGATTACTTACCTGAATAATACCATTATGTTCTTCAATTATTTTTTTCACAATCGCAAGGCCCAAACCGTTACCCTTTTGCTTTGTTGTCATATAAGGATCAAATGCTTGATTGAGAATCTCTGCTGAGAATCCTTGACCATTATCAAGCACTTCAATGGTTATATATAGCTTATTCAAATAAAGCTGCGCAGCCGCACTGATCTGCACCTGACAGTATTTTTCTGTTGCCGTTGCTTCCATCGAGTTCTTGATTAAGTTATGCAACACTTGGCGTAGTCGACCTGAATCTCCACGGACAAATAAAGTCTCTGAATTCAAGCTTAGATCTAATCGTACGTTTTCTGTGTTGCCTTTATATAGTTCGGCAACATTACGGATCAAATCATTAATGTCTAAAGGCTTACTATCGATCACTGGCATTCGTGCATATGCAGAAAAATCATCGACCATTAAACCCATCGATTCCACCTGCTGCACAATGGTATGCGTTGCCTTATCAACCAAGCTTGCCTGCTCTGGCTCTAGCACTGGCATTAATTTCCGACGCAGCCGTTCCGCTGATAACTGGATCGGCGTCAGTGGGTTTTTAATCTCATGTGCTAGACGTCTTGCAACCTCACCCCAGGCACTATCTCGTTGCGCTTGTAATAATGTTGTGATGTCATCAAAAACCAATACACAACCACGCTTGGATGCATCTTCACCAAGTAAGGTAACACTCTTACAAAGAATGGTCTTGCGACCTTCACTGGTAAATATTTCTAATTCTTTTTGCCACTCTTCTGATGTTTGTCGTAGCTGAGTCACTACTGAGAGGGTGAATATTTTTAGTGAGTCATGACCTGCGCCGACATCCATTAATGGTTTATTAATAAACTCTGTGATGTTGATGCCTAAAATCTGACTGGTGGTAGCATTTGCCGTTTTTATTTGTAGCGATTCATCCAAGCTCATTACACCTGATGATAAATGTTCCAGAATCTTTTGCAGATAGAGGCGTTGATTTTCTATTATTCGCTGATTAATTGCTGTTGTATCTCTCGCCACAGAGAGGCGCTCAGTCATTCGGTTAAATGATGCTACCAACATACCTAGGTCATCACTCTGCCTCACTGAAATCTTTTTATGGTACTGCCCAGCGGCCACCGCCTTTGTACCTTCTACTAACTCTCTAACTGGCGAAACTAATACACGTGAGAAATAAAACGCAGTGAACACTGCAAATAATATTCCCAAGGCCAGAACTAAGGTCAGGATTAGAATAAAGTTTTGCTTTAATGGCCCACGCAGATATATGAGCTCATTATATTGACCAAACGCTGTTTGCACATTATTAGTCAGCTCACTGATTCGATCAGGAATTGGATAAATAAATTGTAAATACTGAGATTCAGTCGCATTCAATTCAGGTGGCATTGAAAATACTAAGCGGATTTGTAAACCACCGTCACTGATTGGTTCCATGGCAACATAATTTTCACCACTACTAAGTCGCTGGAATATACTTTCGTCTAGTAATGCCGGTAAGTCTGTATTTGGCTCAGAGCTTCCTGATGCAATAATTCGGTTATTAGAATCAAACAACACAATTTCATCGGCATTACTGCTACTCAGTAATTCATTAATGGTGAGTGTTGCATTAAACGAGTCATTACCCTCGAATTTTTTTGATAGTGGTTCTGCTTGCTGGCTTAGATTTCTTATATGTAAGTCTAATGAAGAACGACTCAAGCTGACAGCATCTTGCAAGGCCTTCTCAACCTTAACGTCAAACCAGCTATCAACACCTTCTTCTACCAACCATATTGAGAAAGTATAAACGATAAGCACTGGCATACTGGCGATAACAACAAATGACCAGACCAAACGTAGCGTTAGTCTTGAGCCTGGCTCTTTACGTTTTAACTGCCTTTTTAATTGATTCGCGTTATACCCAATCAACGCTGTAAAGAGCAACAATAATGCAGAGTTAATCGGTAACAGCCAGTTGTGAAGACGACCGAAATAACTGCCATTCTGTGTGACATCAGCCATCAGTAGAACGGCCGCAACTAATGACACAAAAAGAATCGCTAGCCAGATTTTTCCGCTACGCACCATCTTTTACAACCTCAATAATTCTCCAGTCACTTACCGGGCGCCAATCCTTGGTAAAATAACTTTGCACTCGCAGAGGCAATGGCAGCTCACCATTGATCAGTCTTGATCGAGCTCGTAAGTAATAGTTTGCTTCTGCTGTTATTGAAGTCACATAGCCCAATGACAATCTATCTGCCCTGCCAATATACGCTAATGCAGATTGCAAACTTACAAAGCTACGCTCCGCCCTTAATGCTGGCTCACGCACAATATATTGTTTGATTAATGCGTAGTATTTAATTGCAAATCTTTGATCAACTTTGAGAATGACCTTGTCAGGTAATACTTTGCGTTTACTTAGTAACTCATAAGTTGTCTGGAAATTTATAGCAATGCCGTTTTCTAACGCCTGAATGATTTTCTCATCTAAGCTGTATTCAATCTGACAACTAATCTGTATCTGGCCAGCAACGGTATCAAAAAAGAAACGGCTTACTCGAAGTTGTTCAGCAGCAAGCGATTGCGAGCAGAGCAGTGCTAGCATGAATAATGGCCATGACTTAAGAACGCTAAGCGATTTATATTCAAACATCGCCTAATGACTCTCCCTGCAAGGAGCGTGAGTGTGAAAACTGTGCCGCTGTCATTTGTTTTTTCCCTGCTGGCACTAATTCTAATATGCGCAAACTCTGCTCTCCCGTCTGCACGACTATGCCTTCTGCATCAGCACTCAAAATAGTGCCTGCCACTTGCTTCTTCTGATTAGTCTTAACTGAGACAGCGGTGGATACCTGAGTAAGACTTAAGCGCTGATCACCCAATAAGGTGTAGCAGCCGGGCCAAGGATAATAGGCTCGCTGTCGTCGTTCAATTTCGCTCGCAGGCAAACTCCAGTCAACCAATCCATCTTCTTTTTTCATTTTTGCACAATAAACAGCATCTGCTTCTTGTTGGTCGGTTGGGCTTATCTCTGAACTTGCTACACGTTCAATTGCACTCAGTAATAGTGGGCCACAGAGCGGTAATAATTTGTCATGTAAGGTTTGGCTATTATCACTTTCTGTAATGGCACATGAGTCCTTAGCCCAAACAGCACCAGCATCCATACGCTTAACCATTTGCATAATCGATATGCCCGTCTCTTTGTCATCAGCCAAAATCGCATGATGGATTGGTGAGGCACCACGCCAACGCGGTAGTAGCGAGGCATGGATATTGATACAGCCATACTCTGGCAGCTGTAGCACGCTATCACTAAATAATTGGCCATAGGCAGCTACCACCATGAGATCAAGATTTAACGCCTGCAACTGCACCAAGCTTTCCTCACTATTGATATTTGATGGTTGCAGGATGGGCAGGTCTAACTCTAGTGCCGCTTGCTTAACCGGACTAAAACCAAGCTTTTGACCTCGGCCAATACGTCGATCGGGTTGGCTTATAACCGCTAGTATTTGATGACCACTCGCCGCTAAGGCTTTTAGTGCGGGTACTGCAAATTCAGGGGTTCCAGCATAAGCAATACGCATTCCAGACTTCTCTTTAGACTTTAGGTTTAAAACGGCTAGCTCGCATCACTGTGCGAGTCATTGCTGGATGAGGATTTGCTCAGTGGGTTCTTTTCCAGTTTTTTCTTCAGACGCTGTCGTTTAAGCGGCGACAGGTAATCGACAAACAACTTACCTTCGAGATGATCCATCTCATGCTGAATACAAACAGCAAGTAGCTCGTCAGCAGCAATCTCTCTTTTTGTACCTGTTTCATCCAGTGCTTCAATCACAACTCGCTCTGCACGCGTCACATTTTCAAAGTAACCCGGTACCGAGAGGCAACCTTCTTGCATCTCTTCACTGCCTTCAAGTGTTTGAATCTGCGGATTAATCAAGCAGATTGGCTCGTCTTTCTCGCTAGAGACATCGATAACAATTATTTGTTGTTGAATATTGACCTGTGTTGCTGCCAAACCAATGCCCAGCGCGTCGTACATGGTCTCAAACATATCGCTGACAATGTCACGCACACTATCATCCACGCTAACCACTGGCACTGCCTTGAGGCGCAGCCGTGGATCTGGGAAGTGCAATATATCAAGTAAGGCCATGGTCTTTATAATTAATCAATGAGGCTCCAGTCTAACCCACCTTGCGCGGTGATTCAGCCTCCTAAGTCGCCTTTTGTAGGGACATTAGCCCTCTAAAAGGTGCGCTATTGCTCGCCGATCAATGTGCGTATGGGCTATACGCGCCACGCAAGGCGACGTTAAATAGACTTTATCCCCTTGCTACCCAACTACTGCATATGAGTATGCTTGAAGATTGGCTCTCACTTTCTCATCATAAAGGCCTAAATAGGGCTTTAAAACGTCATATTGTTAGCTGTTTTGATGAATTAGACCGTCTCAAAACCATCAGTGATGCACAATGGCTAATGAGTGGACTAAACACACAGGGACTGACACGGATTAAACAGTCCCTGAGTAGAGGCACAGACCAAAAACGCCTCAGCGCCGACCTTATTTGGTTAGAAAAGAGTACTAGTCATCATTTGATTCTACTCAATAGCGGCCAATACCCCGAATTACTCAGCCAAATCCAAGACCCTCCCCTACTTATATATAGTATCAGTAACGACATTAAAAAAAGTCTGCATAGTCCGACCCTCGCTATTGTCGGTAGCCGTCAAGCCAGCCCCTATGGCTTGGAACTGGCTAAGGAGTTTGCTTATCAATTAGCACAGCGTGGCATCAATAGTGTCAGCGGCATGGCTTATGGCATTGATGCGGCCTCCCACTGCGGCAGCCTAGCCTCCCAATACGCCACGACTACAGCCGTTTTTGGCTCTGGCATTGATCACATTTATCCACGACAACATCTTGCCTTAGCTACTGAAATCGCTGATCAGGGGGCCTTAGTCAGCGAATATTGTTGTGCTTCAGCACCCCAAAAGTCTCATTTTCCAGAACGAAACCGGATTATCAGTGGCCTAGCCTATGGCACTTTAGTGATTGAGGCAGGCGCCCGTAGTGGCTCCTTGATAACCGCAAAACTCACTTTAGAACAAAATAGAGAACTATTTGCTCTCCCAGGGAATCTACACAACCCATTAAGTTACGGTTGCCATCATTTGATACAACAGGGGGCTAAACTAGTCACCTGTATTGACGATATCGTTGATGAAATCGCCTGTTTTGCCCTGCTAGAGCGGCCAAGCACCAGTAAACAGATAATACCCAGCATTGAAAACAGCAAACAACGGATACTACTTGCCTGGCTAAAATCATTACCCTTAAGCATTGACGCGCTTGCTGAAAAAAGTGGATTGACCGCAGAACAAGTTTCCTCCATGCTCTCGACATTAGAACTAAGCGGACAGGTTACTCGTGATGGAAGTGGTCGTTATCACGCTGTAACAACAGGAAAAATCCATGAAAGAAAACGTACTTGATGTTTTAACTTACATGTTTGAAAGCTACCTCTATGACGAAATTGATACCTTATTCAACCGTGAGTCGATGTTAGAGGAGTTGGTTGAGGTTGGCTTTGACCATCATGATGTCGAGCATGCCTTTGATTGGCTTGCCGATCTGCCAAGCTCCCATGAAGATCTGGCCCTAACTTCGCCTACTCATCAAACCATCCGTATCTTTGATAGCAGCGAGCACGAAAAACTCAGCATTGAATGCCGTGGTTACCTGCTCAAACTAGAGCAGATGGGCATATTCTCGCCAGCCAGCCGCGAACTTGTAATCGATCGTGTGATGGCCTTAGAGGCGGATGAAATCACTATTGAACAACTACGCTGGGTTAGCCTCATTGTGCTCTACAATTTAGCTAACTCTGACATCCCATATAGCTGGTTAGAAGATATTGTTATGGATTTATCCTCATCACATATCCACTAGCCACATTTTCGTCTACTCTTTCTATGACGAATTCACAGACCCTGCGCTAAACCATCATGAGTAAAAATCTCGTTATTGTTGAGTCTCCTGCTAAAGCTAAGACTATTGAAAAATATCTAGGTAAGGATTTTCACGTACTAGCCTCTTATGGCCATGTACGAGATCTCGTACCCAAGGAAGGTGCTGTTGATCCGGCCAATGGTTTCGCCATGAAGTACGAGCTCATTGAGCGCAATGAAAAACATGTCCAGAGTATTACCAAGGCATTAAAGAAAGCAGACACCCTCTATCTCGCAACTGATCCGGATCGCGAGGGAGAAGCCATTTCATGGCACTTATATGAACTGCTGCGTGAAAAAGGACTTCTGGAAAATAAAAAGACTCACCGTGTGGTCTTCTATGAGATCACTAAGACTGCAGTAAATGAAGCGATTGCATCACCACGTGAACTTGCAACAGACCTTGTTAGCGCACAGCAGGCGCGACGTGCATTAGATTATTTAGTTGGCTTTAATCTATCGCCCTTACTCTGGAAGAAAATTAAACGCGGGCTATCAGCAGGCCGTGTTCAAAGCCCAGCACTTCGTCTATTGTGTGAACGTGAAGATGAAATTGAGAAATTCGTCGCACAGGAATATTGGACGATTGAAGCCGACTGTAAAAAAGAAACGCAGCCCTTTGTTGCAAAGCTAACTCATTATGATGAGAACAAGCTCACCCAGTTTGATATTAATAATACAGAACAGGCGCAACTTGCACACACGACACTAAGCAGTGCGGCTAATGGTGAGCTCTTAGTTAGCAAGGTTGACCGTAAAGAACGCCGCCGCAATCCATCAGCACCTTTCATCACCTCAACCATGCAGCAGGAAGCGATTCGAAAACTAGGCTTTTCAGCGCAACGTTGTATGCGTATTGCACAACAATTATATGAAGGTATTGATTTAGGTTCTGGTCCAGTTGGTTTGATTACTTACATGCGTACTGACTCAGTTGCCTTAGCCTCTGAAGCTGTCTCTGAGATTCGTAGTCTTATTGCGCAGCGCTATGGTAAAGAGTCCGTGCCGGAAAAGCCTCCAGTTTATAAAACAAAATCAAAGAATGCTCAGGAAGCTCACGAGGCGATTCGCCCAACTTCCATCATGCACATTCCGCAAGAAATTAAGGCGTATTTAGATGACAGCCAATACAAGCTGTACCGCCTCATCTGGAATCGAACAATCGCTAGCCAGATGATTCATGCAACCTTAAACATGGTTGCCATCGATCTAAAATGTGGTGATAAAAATACTTTCCGTGCGAATGGATCATCAATCAAGACAGCTGGTTTTATGGCTGTGTACCAAGAAGGTAAAGATGATAGTTCTGCTGATCAAAGTGATGAGCGATTACTACCTCATATGGATGTCGGTGATAAAATTAAACTCTCTGAGATCCGTACAGAACAACATTTCACTGAGCCACCACCAAGATTCACTGAAGCTAGTTTAGTTAAATCTCTGGAAGAGCATGGTATTGGTCGACCATCAACGTATGCCTCTATTATCTCTACCATTCAAAATCGTGAATATGCTGAGATTGAAAGCCGTCGTTTCTTTCCAACAGATATCGGACGCTTAGTCACTCGATTCTTAACTAAACATTTCACGCAGTATGTTGATTATGATTTTACTGCGCGACTTGAAGATGAGCTTGATGAAATCTCTCGTGGTGAAAAAAGCTTAGTGCCTGTGATGGAGGCTTTCTGGCATCCGTTTGATGAATTAGTTCGTGATAAAGAAGTTTCGGTGACGCGTGAAGAAGCTATCGAAGCTCGTGATCTAGGTATGCATCCAAAATTAAATAAACCGGTCAGTGTGCGCATGGGGCGCTATGGACCCTTTGTTCAAGTAGGCACTAAGGACGATGAGGATAAACCATTATTTGCTGGCTTACGTCCTGGGCAAAAAATGGATCAGATGGATCTAGAACAAGCACTAGAGCTATTTAAACTGCCTCGTGATTTAGGTGAAACTGCAGAAGGCGAAAAAGTCACTACTAGCATCGGGCGCTTTGGCCCTTATGTTAAGTATGGCAGTAAGTATGTCTCCATTCGTGGTGAAGATCCCTATGTGATTGAACTTGATAAAGCGCTTGAGTTTGTGGCCAAGAAAAAAGAAGAAGATGCTAATAAACTGATTCAAGACTTCCCTGATGATGGTATCCAAGTATTAAATGGCCGCTATGGCCCTTATATTACTGATGGCTCAAAAAACGCTAAGATACCTAAAGATGTGGAGCCAGCTAGCCTAACTTTAGAACAATGCAAAGAAATGATTGCCAGTGCACCGGTACGTAAAGGACGCGGTGGGTCGAAGAAGAAAGCAGCGCCAAAGAAGAAAGCAGCACCGAAGAAGAAAGCAGCACCAAAGAAGAAAGCAGCACCAAAGAAGAAAGCAGCACCAAAGAAGAAAGCAGCACCAAAACAAGAGGATGCTG
>JAQWYM010000001.1 GCA_029253965.1 Gammaproteobacteria bacterium | reverse complement strand
CTTATTGGGTATCGCTAACAATGTGTAGAACGAGTCAGCACGCTTCATCGGATCAGCGAATACTCGCTGATAATCGCTCGATTCGTTAAGACGAAGACGGCGGGAAAAGCCTAAAGAGCGATTTTTATCTAGCAACGGCTATGGACAGAGACGAGCTCTACCCTTGGCGCGACGTGCGCGAATCACTGCGCGACCACCACGAGTCTTCATGCGTGCACGGAAACCATGGGTACGTGCGCGACGCAAATTACTTGGATTAAAGGTCTGTTTCATCTGAATACTTCCGGTAACTTAATCATTAGCCCACAAAAGGGCCGCAAACCTTAATTCTACTACCTTATTTTGTCAATCTTTAATGCAGGAAAGATGTTGTAATATTAACGAATAGCACGAACACTACGCACTGCAAACACGATGCCCTAATCTATGACGAACATTGTTTGGCCAAAATGCCTACAGGCCTTAGAACTCGAACTAAGCGAACAACACCTCAATACGTGGATCCGACCTCTTCAAGTGGTTGAAAACGAATCCAAAATTGAACTTTTTGCACCTAATCGCTTTGTATTAGATCGGGTCAAAAAAGACTATTTTCCAAGAATTCTTGAGGTTGTAGCGCTGCATTCAACAACCGCTGAGAGTAAACAGCTGCTAATCAATATTGGCACCTCTGTGGTCAGCACACCCAGCACGCCAACGCTCAGCTCAACGATAAGCCCGGTTATTAGTGTCAGCCCAGCGGCTACTAGTCAGGTTTTTTCGAGCAACCTTAATTCAACATCTACCTTTGATAGCTTTGTTGAGGGTAAATCCAACCAGCTCGCTAAGGCTGCAGCGATGCAAGTCGCTGATAGTTCTGGAACCGCCTACAATCCCCTGCTTATTTATGGGGGCGTCGGTCTCGGTAAAACGCATCTTATGCATGCCGTTGGTAACCAAATCCTGCAACAGAACCCCACTGCACACGTGGTTTACTTACATTCTGAGCGCTTTGTGCAAGATATGGTAAAAGCCCTGCAGCACAATGCTATTGATAATTTTAAGCGTCATTATCGATCAGTGGATGCCTTATTAATCGATGATATTCAGTTCTTTGCGGGAAAAGAGCGTTCTCAGGAAGAGTTTTTCCACACCTTCAACGCCTTGTTAGAAGACCAGCGACAGATAATCATTACCTGTGACCGCTACCCTAAAGAAGTTGAGGGTTTAGAAGAGCGCTTGAAATCTCGTTTTGGTTGGGGTCTAACACAGTCTATTGAACCGCCCGAATTAGAAACCCGTGTTGCCATTATGCAAAGTAAGGCCGAAGCCGCAGGCATTGACCTGCCAAGCGATGTTGCCTTCTTTGTTGCAAAAAAGATTCGATCGAACATCCGTGAGCTAGAAGGGGCTTTGCGTCGATTGATCGCTAACTCTCAGTTCACCGGTAAAGATATCTCGATTGAATTTGCACGTGAGGCGCTGCATGACCTTATTAGCCTCCAAGAAAAGCTGGTAACCATAGATAACATTCAAAAGACAGTAGCTGAATATTATAAAATTCGCATCGCAGACTTGTTGTCCGCTAGACGCAGTCGCTCAATTACTCGTCCACGACAATTAGCTATGTCCCTATCGAAGGAATTGACTAGTCATAGTTTGCCGGAGATTGGTGATGCCTTTGGTGGCCGTGATCACACCACTGTTCTGCATGCCTGTAAGAAGACCGTTGAGTTGCGTGATGGTGACGCTAAAATAAACGACGATTACGTTAATCTATTACGTATACTTAATAGCTAGCTGTGGATAAACTGGGGAACACATGGGTAAGCTTTATTTTCACATTTAGTTACACCGACTTAGCCTGTTTTATACTAACTCTATACCCCGTTACCCACAGGTAGATACGACATAAACGATTGATTTAAATACGTTTTATTGAGTTACCCACAAAAAAGTGGTGCCTTAATAATAATAATACTAATAAATACTCTATAACTATAGATATGAAATTTTCGACTTCCAGAGAAGAAATACTCAAGCCTATACAGCTCATTATTGGCGCTGTAGAGCGTCGACAGACGATGCCTATTCTATCGAATTTGCTATTACGTAATGTCGATGGGAATTTAGTGATTACAGCTACCGATCTAGAATTGGAGTTATCAGCGACCTTAGCGGTTACCGTTGAAGGTGAAGACATTACTGTCCCTGGTAGAAAATTCTTAGATATATGTAAGTCACTCAGTGAAAGCAGTGAAATTAATTTTTCAACAAAGGGTGAAAAAGCAGAATTACGCGCAGGTAAAAGTCGCTTTTCCCTAGCCACACTTGCAGCAACTGATTTTCCTTTAGTTGATGCCTTGGAAATTGAAGATTCAGTATTAGTAGCAAAAGAAGATTTACTGCGTTTAATGGAACAGACCTCCTTCGCAATGGCGCAGCAAGACGTACGCTATTACTTAAACGGCTTGTTGTTCGAAACACAGGGAGCGGTTTTACGCTCGGTTGCAACGGACGGACATCGTTTAGCTTTGTCCAGCGTACAGCTTGCTAGTGAAGGCAGTGAACGTCAGGTCATTGTTCCACGGAAAGCAGTCGGTGAGCTGATGCGAATCTTAAATGCACATAATGAGAGTATTGATATTGCTCTTTCAGGAAATCACTTATTAGCGAAGATAGGTGACATTCGCTTCGTAACAAAGCTAATTGACGGCAAGTTTCCGGATTATCAGCGAGTCGTGCCACAGAATCACGAGTATATTGCAGTGGTTGACCGTGAGGTCGCAAAAGCCTCTTTGATGCGTGCATCGATTTTAAGTAATGAAAAATACAGAGGTATTCGACTGAGTTTTTCTGATAATAAGTTGATGATTCAGGCGCATAACCCCGAACAAGAAGAAGCACAGGATGAAATTGATATTGAATATTCTGGGCCAGAAATCGAGATAGGCTTCAATGTCAGCTATCTTTTAGATGTGCTTAATATTTTAAATACCAATGATGTGCATTTCCATCTACAGGATTCAAACAACTCCCTGTTGATTCAAGCCCCTGCCTCGGATCAGGCGCAGTTTGTTGTTATGCCAATGCGTCTCTAATTAAGACATGCATCTTAGCCAGATAACATTGCAAAACCAGCGATGTTTCAAAGACTTAACGCTAGACCTTGAACCGGGTATCTCGGTTTTCTATGGTCAAAATGGATCGGGTAAAACCAGCGTTCTAGAATCGATCGACTTTCTTAGCCGCGGTAAAAGTTTTCGCGGCGCACAATTCGGCGACATGCTGCAGCATGATCAACAGCAGCTCATAGTCAGTGCGCAGCTTCAACAAGATGATGGTAGTAGTGATCGCCTCGGTGTGCAGAGAGACTCCAAAGAGACCCTTCTTAAGTGCAATGGCAGTGTCATTAAACGTTGGTCAGAGTTTGCACAGCGACTCCCAGTGTTAGCTATTCACCCAGAATCCTTTCAATTGGTGATGGGTGGGCCAGTAGAACGGCGTAAGTTTATGGATTGGGGTATGTTCCACGTGGAACCTGACTATCGTAAACACCTACACATTTACAGTAAGGCTTTGGCACAACGGAATAGTTGTCTTAAAGATCAGGTAGATGCGAGCCCTTGGAATAAACCAATGGCAGAGAGTGGTGAACGAATCGATGCCTATCGACGTCATTATTGTGAAGAACTCACACCGTTAGTGAATTATATTTGTGATGAACTAGCACTGGGTGCAGAGATTGATCTGCAGTATCAAAGTGGCTGGAAGGACGGCAAGAGTTTAGCAGAACAGCTGCAGGCTGAGTTACTGCAACAGCCGCTACCAAATTTCAGTGGTGTCGGTGCACATCGTGCAGAAGTACAAATTTACTGGCAAGGCCGGAAGTTTTCGAAAAGCAGCTCACGTGGCCAACAAAAAATACTAGCGGTGGCTATGCGTCTAGCGCAGTCACTGTATTTATACGAAACACAGGAACGCACAACGCTTTATTTAGTAGATGAATTACCGGCAGAGTTAGATACGCTGCGCTGTGAGCGAATTCTATCAATGTTACAAGAACTAGATAGTCAGACACTAATCACAACGGTTAGTGCTGAATCTGTTAAATACCCGAGTTTAGACGCTGTTAATTGGTTCCACGTGGAACATCAACAGGTTAAAGCAGTGCTATAATAATGCTTTAGGAGCAGCCGAATAATTATGAGTTACGATTCCAGCAGTATCCAAGTCCTCAAAGGTCTAGAGGCGGTACGCAAGCGTCCTGGTATGTATATCGGTGATACCGATGACGGTACTGGTTTGCATCATATGGTATTTGAGGTGGTCGATAACTCTATTGACGAAGCGCTCGCAGGCCATTGCTCAGCGATCAAAGTTGAAATAGAGACAGACGACTCAGTGTCTGTTTCAGATGACGGCCGAGGTATACCAACGGATCTTCATGAAGAAGAAGGTCGTTCAGCCGCAGAAGTTATTATGACGGTGCTTCACGCTGGCGGTAAATTTGATGATAACTCCTACAAGGTGTCTGGCGGTTTGCACGGCGTGGGTATCTCAGTGGTTAACGCCTTATCAGAAAAACTAAACTTAACCATTTGGCGAACTGGCAAGGTGTATGAGCAGGAATACCGCATGGGAGAGCCAGTCCAGCCCTTGGCTGAGACAGCAGATACCGAGCGAACTGGTACTCAGGTTAGGTTTAAACCAAGTAAAGACGTTTTTGGTGATACTAATTTTCATTATGAAATATTAGCGAAACGATTACGTGAGCTCTCTTTCCTAAATTCTGGTGTTGCGATTGAACTTATTGATCATCGTAGCGGTAAAAAAGACCGTTTTATCTATGAGGGCGGCATAAGTGCCTTCGTAACGCACTTAAATAGCAAAAAGACCCCTATACATCCGTCCGTTGTTTACGTCCGTAAGACGCGAGATGAGGTAGAGGTAGAGGTTGCCATGCAATGGAATGACTCCTACCAAGAAAGTATTTTTTGTTTCACCAATAATATTCCGCAGCGTGATGGTGGCACCCATCTTGCTGGTTTTCGTGGCGCATTAACACGCAGCCTGAACCAATTTATAGAAAAAGAAGGCTATAACAAGAAAGTTAAGATGGCGCTAACCGGTGATGACACCCGTGAAGGCCTAACCTCGGTACTTTCGGTGAAGGTACCCGATCCTAAGTTTTCATCACAAACGAAGGACAAATTGGTTTCATCTGAAGTGAAGCCAATAGTAGAATCAATTGTTGCTGAAATAGTGCAAGAATTTTTGATAGAAAACCCAAGTGAAGCCAAGGTAATCGTCAATAAGATTATTGATTCTGCTAGAGCGCGTGATGCAGCCCGTAAAGCGCGCGAAATGACACGTCGAAAGGGTGCTTTAGATATTGCTGGCTTACCCGGTAAATTAGCGGACTGTCAGGAAAAAGATCCCGCTGAATCAGAACTGTTTCTAGTCGAGGGAGACTCAGCCGGTGGTTCTGCCAAACAGGGACGTGATCGTCGCACGCAAGCAATTTTACCGTTGAAAGGAAAAATTCTAAACGTAGAAAAAGCGCGTTTTGACAAGATGTTGTCCTCAGCTGAAGTGGGCACACTGATTACTGCACTTGGCTGTGGTATCGGCAAAGACGAATTTAATATTGAAAAGCTGCGTTACCATCGCATTATTATCATGACCGATGCTGACGTTGACGGCTCTCATATCCGCACGCTATTACTGACATTCTTTTATAGGCAGATGCCTGAGTTAATTGACAAAGGCTATATTTACATAGGTCAACCACCTTTGTATAAGGTTAAGAAAGGCAAGCAAGAAACCTATGTTAAAGATGAAGCTGAGCTAAGCTTTTATTTATTACAGCTTGCAATTGAAAATGCAGAGCTACACGTGAATGACAACACGCCGCCAATACAAGCTGCTGCGCTTGAATCCTTAGCGAAAGAATATATGGCAGCGATTGCTGTGGTTAATCGTCTATCAAGGATGCACGATGTTGGCATATTAAGTGCGATGCTACAGAAGCCACTAGTTGCTGAGAAAGTTATGTTAGACAGTGCCGCATTAATTGAAGCGTGGTTACCTGACTTATTAGTAGTTGTTAATCAACAGCAACCAGCTGGTACGCGCTACACCGCGAATCTAGAATGGGTCGGTGATGAGCCGAAGGTAAACTTTCAGAAACTAGTGCATGGACTGGCTACTGATGATAGTTACAGCCTAGCTTTCTTCAACGGATCAGATTACAAGTTGTTGCAAGCTATTGCACAAAACACCAATGCCTTAATGGAGCCTGGGGCTTACATTAAGCGTGGAGAAAAGAAAAAAGAAGTGAGTCAATTTGCAGAAGTAATGCAATGGTTGATGGAAGAAGCGAAGAAAGGGCAAAGCATTCAACGCTATAAAGGATTGGGTGAAATGAACCCAAGCCAACTTTGGGAAACAACCATGGACCCAGAGTCTCGTCTAATGGTTCAAGTTAGAGTTGAAGATGCTGTAGCTGCAGATGATGTCTTCTCGACACTAATGGGTGACCAAGTTGAACCTAGACGAGAGTTCATTGAAGCCAATGCGTTAACTGCAACCAACATCGATTTCTAGACTGACAGTATCGAAGAAACGTTAGCTAATAGTTTGAGTTAAAAACGAAACGAGACAATGCAAATAGCGAGCTGGAACGTAAACTCATTACGTGTACGATTACCTCAAGTATTAACGTGGTTAGAAGAAAACCCAGTTGATGTACTTGCAGTACAAGAAACAAAAACACAGGATCCAGAATTTCCATTAGACGAGATTTTGGATGCAGGCTATCGTGTGGTTTTCTCAGGGCAAAAAACATATAACGGCGTCGCTATCCTAGCGAAACAAAAGCCAGAAGACATAATTACCGACATCCCACAACTAGATGACCCACAACGTCGCATACTAGCGGCTACCATTGCCGGTGTCCGAGTGATTAATCTCTATGTTGTAAATGGCTCTGAAGTGGCTAGTGAAAAATATGCCTACAAGCTGGACTGGTTAGAGAAGGTTACCGCCTTTATAGAAGAAGAAATGAATAAACATCAACAGGTCGTAGTGTTGGGTGATTTCAATATAGCCCCTGATGAACGCGATGTGCACGATACAAAGAAATGGAATGAGGATGTCATTCTCTGTAGTAAAGCAGAACGATCGGCCTACCAGAAATTATGCGCATTAGGTTTTAGTGATACCTTTCGTCAATTTGAGCAAGAAGACGATAGTTTTAGTTGGTGGGATTACCGCAGTGGTGGCTTTCCTAGAAACCAAGGTTTACGAATAGATCTAATCCTAGCGAGTTCAGCATTAAGTTCAGTCTGTAGCTTTAGTCGAATAGATAAAATACCGCGTGCATGGGAACGACCCTCAGACCATGCACCAGTCATTGCTGAATTTAAAATATAGTTCTTTTTGAAAGGTTGAAAAAAGTTAAGATGTTTTTTAGAGCAAAATAAAGCGCGAACAGATAATAGTTTTTTAACAAATGTTCTATTTCAGAGGTTCTTATTATGCGACGCATCATGGTTTTAAATGCTAAGGGTGGCTCAGGTAAAACCACGCTAGCAACAAACTTAGCAAGCTACTTTGCGAGTCAGCAACACAATGTAACTCTAGTTGATTATGATCCACAGGCCAGCAGCCTAGCCTGGCTCAATGAGCGCTCATCGGCGCGACAGCCAATAACGGGTATTGCAGGATACAAAGGCAAATCAGTGAGAGCGAACCGGCAAACTGATATTGTCATATTGGATGCACCAGCCGCGATACATGGTGCACAACTGAGTGCCTTGGTACGCAAAGCAGAAACCATATTAATACCTGTGCTACCGTCACCAATCGATATGCGTGCAGCAAATAACTTTATTCAAGAAATAAAAAAGTGTGCACCAGTGGCACAAAAGAAGGCGAAGATTGCCTTGGTGGCTAATCGTTGTCGCAGTGTGACTAATATTAGTGCTGAACTAGAAGTCTTCCTCAGTAAACAAAAAACACCATTCTTAACGACTCTTCGAGACAGTCAAAATTATGTTCGTGCTGCTGATAAAGGCATAGGTATCTTTGAGTTAGCCCCTGCAGCAAGTGCTATTGATAGAGAGCAATGGCTTCCGATAGTGAAGTGGCTTAAAAGTAAGCGCAGTCAGGCATAAGCATTATTATTTAATTAAAAGAGAAGTTTATGAACAACGCTTACTGCCTGCTGGTTTTAATATTATCGCTACAGGTGGTATCTGCTAATGATCGAAATGCATTTTTATTGGAACCTGTAGTTACTAAACTGTATATGCCAACGACGGAAAAGAAAGAAAGAAACCAAGTTACCCATGTCATCGTAGAAAAGTCAGCGCGCAAACTTTATTTGATGAGTGGTCCTACCTCATTGCGAGAATATCGGATCGCCCTTGGTCAAAATCCAATTGGTCAAAAAGAGTATGAGGGTGACTCTAAGACTCCAGAAGGCGAGTATATTTTAGACTGGAGAAACCCAGCTAGCAGATTCTTCCGCTCACTACATGTTTCATATCCGACGCCTGAACAAGTACAGAAAGCAAAAAGTGACGGCATTAATCCGGGTAGTAACATAATGATTCATGGTCAACCAAGCAGTTGGATTGAGCGTATTCGCTTAGGCTTTGATCAATATGACTGGACTGATGGCTGTATTGCTGTTGAAAATCAAGACATCTTAGAAATTTGGTCGATGGTGGCAGATGGCACACCGATTACCATCAAGCCTTAGGCGGCAGCACCTTTTTACTGACGATGACTTAACCATAAAGCGAGCAAGATAGCTGGAAGTCCTAGACCTGCAGAATAGATGAAGAACATTAAATAACCCAGAGCATCAACAACTTCGCCAGCAAAGCCCCCCATAAACTTGGCTGGTAATAACATAACCGAACTGAGTAAGGCATATTGGGTAGCGGTATAGAGGCGGTTAGTTAATCCTGAAAGGTAGGCAATGAAGACCGTACCAGCAATACCACCACTGATATTATCAGCAGTGATAACACTGGCTAATAATAAGGTGGTCGGTGCTTTGGTTGCCAATATGGCAAAGATTAAATTGGTGATGACAACCAATATACTTGAAATAACCAACATCGGTAAAATCTTGAATCGAGTCACCAGTAGTCCACCAAGCAAGGCCCCAAAGATAGTCATGCCAACGCCAAAGGTTTTTGAAACCAAGCCAACTTGTAGCTCGGTATAACCCATGTCGACATAAAACGGGCCAGCCATAACGCCCATGGTGATATCGCTTAATCGGAAACAACCTATGAAAAGAAGCAAGACTAATCCGAAGTAGCCATTTCGATAAAAGAAATCAGCAAAAGGTTTAACAACAGCAGTTAACAACCATTGGCTAGATCGCTGCAATCGACTCGCAGAAGTATTAGCTGAGATCACAGCTCTTGTGGGCTCAGATACTAATAGACTAGTAACAACACCAATTAACATAAATCCTGCCATCACCTGATAGGCAATAGACCATCCATAGAAGTGCGCTAATGTGAAGGCACCACCACCCGCTAATATCATACCGAGACGATAGCCAAGCTGATAACTTGCAGCCATTGCTGCCTGTTGCTCAATAGGTGCAGATTCAATACGCCATGCATCAAGTGCAATATCTTGTGTCGCTGAGGAAAAAGCAACGACTAAGGCGAGCAAGACTAAGTGCTGGAGATTATCTTGAGGGTTAACACTACCCATAGCAAAGAGACTGAGTAAAACACCAAGCTGTGCCAGTAGTAACCAACTGCGACGCTGCCCCAATAACCGTGAGAGCAAAGGAAGTCTGAGATGATCGACCAGCGGTGCCCATAAAAATTTAAGGCCATAAAACAGGGCGACCCAAGAAATAAAACCTATGGTTGCACGATCAATGCCTTCTTTACGTAACCAAAAAGATAGCGTGCCAAAGACAAGCAACAGTGGCAGTCCAGCAGAGAAGCCAAGTGCCAGCATAGCTAAGATACGTTTTTGGCAGTAGACCTGTAGGGAAGCAACGAGGCTATTCATTTACTGATCCAATAAATAACTAATGGAAAGCGGCGCGTGATCTGAAAAACGTTCGTCTTTATAAATTTCCTCGTTACTAACACGACCACTGAGTTCAGCAGATGCAATGTGGTAGTCAATACGCCAGCCGACATTGTTAGCCCAGGATTGGCCACGATTAGACCACCAAGTGTATTGATCAGCCTCATCATTGAGCTCACGAAAGACATCAATGTAACCTTCTTTATCAAAAAGCTCATCCAGCCAAGCGCGTTCTTCGGGTAAAAAACCAGAGTTTTTACGATTACCACGCCAGTTCTTAATGTCTATTTCTCTGTGTGCAATATTCCAGTCACCACAAATGATATAAGGTTTCTTACGCCGCTTTAGGTTTTTAAGGTGGGGCATAAAGACATCCATAAATCGAAACTTAGCCGCTTGACGTTCATCACTGGATGAACCTGACGGTGCATAAAGTGAAACTACAGCGAATTTTTCAAACTGTAACTCCAAATAACGGCCTTCATTATCGAACTCTTCAACGCCTAGTTTTGGCACAACCTTAAGTGGCTTTTCACGACTGTAAACGGCAACACCACTGTAACCTTTCTTGACGGCATCAACGTAATAGCAATGATAGCCTTGAGGCTGAAACTGAGGATCATCTTTGAGCTGATCAAACTGAGCTTTAGTCTCCTGAATACAGACCACATCCGCATCTTCTTGAGCAAGCCAGAGGAAGAAACCTTTTCTGGCTGCAGCACGGATACCATTGGCATTGAGTGAAATTATTTTAGTTTTTTTTGGCATGGCCTAGGCTTCTGTGTATGAGAATATAAAGGAAATCGTTTAGACTACGCACTTACTTTAGCATGCACCCGAATAACTATCATTACTGTAAAGACACTATGGAAACCTCAAAATTCGTTGAATTCGCTATGCATAGCGAAGCATTACAATTTGGAAAATTCACTCTAAAGTCAGGGCGTATCAGCCCTTATTTTTTCAATGCTGGAAAATTTAATAGTGGCGAACATCTTGCTGTCTTAAGTGAGTTTTATGCACAACGATTGATTGATTCAGGTATTGAGTTTGATATGTTGTTTGGCCCAGCCTACAAGGGAATCCCGCTAGCAACTGCTATTTCAATTTCTTTATATCAGCAGTATCAGCGTTCAGTGGGTGTAGCCTTTAACCGTAAAGAGGCAAAAACACATGGTGAGGCAGGGCTTTTAATTGGTGCCCCCTTGAGTGGAAAAATTGTTATTACCGACGATGTTATTACCGCAGGTACAGCCATTCGTGAGAGCTTTGATATTATTTCAGATTCTGATGCTGAGGTTGTTGCCGTAATTGTCGCTTTAGATCGGCAGGAAAAAGGCCCCAATGGTGCCAGTGCCATTCAAGAGATAGAGCAGCAGTTCCAGATTCCAGTATTGGCAATTGCAGGACTCAATGACTTACTCAGGTACGTCGAGTCAAATATGAAAGAACAGCAGCAAGCTTTAACGGAGTACCGTAGTCAATACGGGGTTTAGTCGAAGACGGACTAAGCTGAACCTTGGCAGCGGCATGCTGCCAATTACTAGCGACAAATAACCTTAGGCGCTATGCAGTAAATAGTGCCGGATCTAACGTTGGATGAGAGTGCCAATGCCGCTGGTAGTTAAGAGCTCAAGCAAGACCGCATGTTCGATACGACCGTCAATGATATGTGCACTATGGACGCCTGAATTAAGAGCATCCAAGGCACAGCGTACCTTGGGTAGCATGCCACCATAAATTACTTTTTTGCTAATCAAGTCTTCAACTGCTGTTGGCGATAGCCCGGTCAACAAGGCGTCACCATCCATCACCCCAGCGGTGTTGGTTAATAAGATCAGTTTCTCGCTTTCCATCACAGCAGCAATACTAGCTGCAACAGAGTCAGCATTTATGTTGTAGGTTTCACCGTCAGAGCCAACGCCAATAGGGGCTATCACTGGAATGATGTTGCTGCGTAAGAACGTATGTAAGACACTCGGGTTAATACCGGTAACTCTACCGACATGACCAAGATCAATAATTTCTGAAGAATTGGTCTCGGGTGCATTACTGTTGACCTGAAGCTGTTCGGCAGAGATTAAACTCGCATCTTTTCCAGAAAGACCAACAGCCTGACCACCATGCTGATTGATCAGATGTACAATCTCTTTATTGACCTGCCCGCCCAGAACCATCTCAACCACATCCATGGTTTCTTGGTCGGTTACGCGCATGCCATCAATAAATTTGGATTCTTTACCAAGCTTCTTTAAGACTGAGCCAATCTGAGGGCCGCCGCCATGGACGATAACAGGCTGCATACCAACCTGTTTCAGCAGAACGATATCATTGGCAAAGCTCTGTTTGAGATGCTCTTCAGTCATGGCATTACCACCATATTTGATGACAATGGTTTTACCCGCAAAACGCTGAATATAAGGCAGAGCTTCGCTTAAGACTTTGGCACTAGTAATAGCTTGAGTTGAATCCACAATTAAAAAGGCAATGTAAGTGAGGGATCGGTAGCGAGCAGTTGTACTTTAAAGTCTCGCTGTAATTGCGCTAGTTTATCGCTATTTACTGCCTCAAAGCGAATAACAATGGCTGGCGTCGTATTAGAGGCCCGAACCAGACCCCAACCATACTCAAAATCAGCTCGGACACCGTCAATTGTGGTTAGCTGAGCGCCTTCAAAGCGGGCATTAGCAACAAACTTTTCGACAAAGCGGTGTTGCGCGCCATCTTCCTCTAATTTTATGGTGATCTCGGGGGTACTGACATCATCTGGCAACAGTGCAAATCGCTGAGATGCACTGGCTTGCTGTGAGGCAATAATCTCTAGCATGCGTGCTGCTGAGTAGAGGCCATCATCGAAGCCAAACCAACGCTCCTTAAAAAAGATATGGCCACTCATCTCTCCGGCTAATAAGGCACCTGTTTCCTTCATTTTATTTTTGATGAATGAATGGCCGGTCTTCCACATGGTGGCCTTACCACCAGCCTGCTCAATATGGCGAGCAAGGTTACGTGATGATTTCACATCAAAAATAATCTCGGCACCTGGGTTGCGGCTAAGCACATCTTCTGAGTACAACATCATCTGACGATCGGCATAGAGAACCTCACCGCATTCATCAACAATACCGACACGATCACCATCACCATCAAAAGCGAGGCCTAAGTCCAATTTATTTTCACGGACGCTGCGGATTAAATCTTGAAGATTATCAAGCTCACTTGGATTCGGGTGATGATTAGGAAAGTTGCCATCAACATCACAAAATAGAGGGATTACTTTACAGTCTAATGCAGCAAATAATTTTAAGGCGGCTGGTCCAGCAACACCATTGCCACAATCAATAGCTATCTTCAGTGGGCGTTGTAAGCTGATGTCTTGAGCAATAACAGAGATGTAATCATCAAGTATATCGACAGTCTTAAAGTTACCACTGCCACAGCAGAAATCATTATTAAGAATACAATTAAAAATGTCTTGGATGAGATCACCAAACAGTGTCTTTTCCGCCATAACCATTTTTATACCATTGTATTCAGGTGGGTTATGACTGCCGGTAACCATTAAGCCAGAACCAGTCTTTAGCGCATGACTGGCATAATAAAGAACAGGAGTTGGTACCTCACCAATATCAATGACATCTGTACCGCCAGCTCGTAAACCTGCAATCAGTTGTGTGGCTAAGGTTTGACTACTGAGTCGACCATCACGACCAACAACAACTTGTGTGCATTGTGGATATAAGGTTGCGACAGCGCGACCAATTAAATAAACAACATCAGGTCTAAGGTCTGTCTTAACGACACCACGAATATCATAGGCGCGAAAGATATTAGCATTAACATCTGTATTCAATGGATCAGTCATTTTTATTGCTTACCACTATGACCAAAGCCACCGCTACCACGTTCAGTTAAAACAAAATCATCAACGACATCGAATTCAGCCTGAACCACAGGGAGAATAACCATCTGTGCGATGCGATCCCCAGCTTCTACAGTGAAGTCTACAGAACCACGATTCCACATTGAAACCATCAAAGGCCCTTGGTAATCAGAATCAATAAGGCCAACAAGGTTGCCAAGGACAATGCCATGCTTATGGCCAAGACCAGAGCGTGGTAGTAAAACAGCGGCTAGTGTCGGGTCTTGAATATAAATTGATATACCGGTTTGGATGAGTTCACAGTCACCGGGTTTTAAAATCAGTGGTTGATCTATGCAAGCACGTAAATCCATACCAGCTGAACCTGCTGTGGCGTAACTCGGTAGTGGGTATTCCGAACCAATACGAGGGTCTAAAACTTTAAGTTGAATGCGACTTTTTGAGGAAACGGACATTGGACTTTTCTTTATGGTTAATTAACTGTTTATGAATGGCGTCTAATATTTTTATAGCCAAGGTGGTCTTACGCATACGCGCAATACTTTCTTGATTATCAGCAGTGATAATTTCAACTGAATTATAGTCACTGTTAAAACCTTGATCACTGCAGCTAACATTATTGGCAATAATCATATCTAAATTTTTTCGTATTAATTTTTCACTGGCATGTTCTATCGTATGTTCAGTTTCAGCAGCAAAGCCAACACAGAAAAGAGTGGGCTTTGCTTGCTTAACATCAGATAATATATCGGCAGTTGGTGTTAACTCTAAACATAAGGTGTTGTCACTTTTCTTTATTTTTTCAGAGGCAACGTCGGTTAGACGATAATCAGCCACAGCTGCACAGCCAATAAAGAGATCACAATCATCAACTTGTTGAAAGACAGCATGATGCATTTCAGCAGCACTGACGACATTGATAAGACGAATACGAGAGTTACATGTTTCATGCGTCGGCCCAGCTATTAGAGTGACATGCGCACCCGCAGCCAAAGCAGCTTCGGCTAAGGCGAATCCCATCTTGCCTGAAGAACGATTGCCGATATAGCGAACGGGGTCGATTGCTTCATGCGTCGGGCCAGCAGTAATGAGAATATGTTGCGCAGCAAAGGCGCTGTTTTCAAATTGACGAATCATTAACTGCAAAAGTGCAGTTACTTCAAGCATGCGGCCTGGTCCAACTTCACCGCAGGCCTGTGCGCCATCTGCTGGACCCCAAATTAAAAAGCCGCGATCTGCCAAGTGCTTTAAATTCTCTTGAGTGGCCGCATTCGACCACATCTGTTGGTTCATGGCTGGTGCTACAGCAACAGCACCTTGATGGGCTAAACACAACGCATATAACAGTTCGTCAGCCTCACCATGAGTAAGCTTGGCAATACTATTAGCACTAGCCGGTGCAATAACAATTAGATCAGCCCATCGTGCCAAGGCAATATGATCCATGCCGGCCTGATCAAATAAGCCATTGTCTGTGATTGCTACAGGGTTGCCACTGAGTGCTTGAAAGGTTTTTGCAGCAACAAAGCTGGTAGCGCTAGCGGTCATAACAACACGCACCTGTGCGCCTTCCGCTTGTGCTTCACGTACAAGCTGGGCAGTCTTATAGGCAGCAATACCGCCCGTGACAGCAATGACGATTTGTTTGTTTCGTAATGTCATAGCCTAAGAGTATACCTGAAAGCCTGTTCTTGCTTAAAAGCATTATATAAATTGGGGCATTATTTAGACAGATGTTAATCGAAGATTATCCTAAAGACCTACGCCCACGTGAAAAACTAATGCTACGCGGTGTAACCAGTCTATCTGATGCAGAATTGCTGGCAGTGGTATTGCGTAATGGTCGACGTGATTGTTCAGCAGTTGAGTTGGCGCAGGGTTTGCTCAATCAGTTTGGTGGCTTAGATAAAGTACTACATGCTGAATGGTCTGAGTTACAACAGGTGGTTGGGATAGGGCTGGCAAAATATGCACAACTAAGCGTAATTGCTGTGTTGGCGGAGCGCGCCATGGAGAATTGTTTTGTACGCGAACCGATACTGGATAATCCTGCTTCTGTGATGAATTACCTGGCAGCAAAACTACGTCATAAACAACATGAAGTATTTGCCTGCATCTTACTCGACGTGCGTTTAAACGTATTGCATTACGAGGAACTATTTCGTGGCAGCCTCAGCGGTACCAATGTTTATCCACGAGAGGTTATTAAATTAGTATTAAAAATGAATGCGGCATTTATTATCTTTGCTCACAATCATCCTTCAGGCAATACCAATCCAAGCCAAGCTGACAAGCTGATTACTAAACGATTACAAGAAGCCTTAGCACTGATAGATGTTAGCGTCATTGATCATATAATTATTGGTGAGGATAACTACTCTATGGCAGAGCATGGCATGCTCTGAAGCAGTAAAGATTATAAATGCCGACGCAAGGCTTCAACTAAACGCTCGATATCTGCTGATGTATGTTCACTGCTTAAGGTAATACGTAGACGTGCACTGTTTGCCGGAACAGTCGGTGGTCTGATCGGTAACACTAAAATCCCTTCTGCGGCTAATGCTTGGCTAAGGCGGATAACCTTATCGTTATCACCAAGAACTATCGACTGAATAGAACTAATAGATTCTAAGCTGGGATGCTGTAAATGCTTTATGAGTATTTTGTAATAGGCGATATTCTGTTGTAGACGCTCTCTACGTGCGGGCTCATTTTGAATAATAGCCAAGCTTGTTGCGCAGGCAGCAACCAGAACTGCAGGGGCTGCGGTGGTGTAAATAAGGCTGCGTGCTTTTTGCATGACGTATTCAAGTAAGTCATGTTTGCCAGCGACAAAGGCACCACTGCTACCAAAGGCTTTACCAAAAGTGCCAATTAAAAGGTCAATGTCCTCTGGATCAATCTGCAGTTGCTCTGCACATCCTTTACCATTCTTACCCAACACGCCGAGGGCGTGGGCATCATCAATAAGCAGTAAGGCCTGGTGTTCTTTTTTTAATGCGACCAACTCAGCTAGTGGTGCAATACTACCTTCCATACTGAAGACACCGTCACTCAAGATAATCTTGTTAGTGGCTTCACTCTTTTGCAGTAAGCGACCTAATCCTAGATGATCACGATGTTGATAACGCTGGTGCTTTGCGTCACTTAGCTTGGCGGCATCTATCAACGAGGCGTGATTTAAACGGTCACTAAAGAGCGCGCTATGGCGTGTCGTAAGGGCGCTGACGACACCAAGGTTAGCAAGGTAACCTGATGAAAATAATAGAACGCGTTCAACACCTAGAAAGGCCGCTAACTCTTTTTCGAAGGAGGCGTGTTGTTCACTATAGCCAGTGATCATCTGTGATGCACCACTACCTACACCGTAATGCTGTAAGGCGTCTGTGGCAGCAGAAATTAACCGCGGATCATTCGCTAGGCCCAAATAGTCATTGCTACAAAACGAAAGGTAATCAGTGTTATCTAAAGTGACCTGAACACCCTGTGGACCATTTAAAGTGCGACGCGTGCGTAGGCTCTGACTATCACCTAGTTGCTTAAGTTGAAGATGGATTTCCTCAAGCTCCACAGGCGTATGCTAACGGCTTAATGGCCGCCTGCACCCTCTATGCTGATACCTAGGCGCTCAAGTAAACGCATGTCTTGCTGATAACTTGGGTTCGAGGTGGTAAGTAATTTTTCACCATAAAAAATTGAATTGGCGCCTGCTAAGAAGCACAGTGCCTGTAATGATTCATCCATATCTTCGCGACCTGCTGACAAGCGCACATAGGTGCCTGGCATCATGATTCGTGCTGTTGCAATGGTACGTACAAACTCAAATGGATCGAGCTCATCGGTACCAAATAAGGGCGTGCCTTCAACCTGTACTAGGAGGTTGATTGGTACCGACTCAGGCACCGGATCCATGTTGGCGAGTTGCATTAACAAGCCAACGCGCTGTTCACGACTCTCACCTAAACCAAGGATTCCACCAGAGCAGACATTGATACCGGCCTGACGCACATGGTCAAGCGTATCAATACGATCTTGATAATCACGTGTGGTAATAATCTCACCATAAAATTCAGGTGAGGTATCAAGATTATGGTTGTAATAATCTAAGCCAACACTAGCCAATCGTTTTGACTGTGCATCACTCAACATGCCTAAGGTGACACAGGTTTCTAATTTTTCTTCTTGCACGACCTTAATCATCTCGATGACACTCTCGAGATTCTTGTCCGTGGGATTACGCCAAGCAGCGCCCATACAAAAACGGGTAGCACCTAACTCTTTGGCGGCCTTTGCTGCCTCGCGTACTTCTTCTATAGGCAGCAGTTTTTCACGCTCTAGTCCCGTGTCGTAGCGTGCGCTTTGCGGGCAATACGCACAATCTTCAGGGCAGGCGCCTGTCTTGATTGAGAGTAGCGTGCTAGCTTGGATGGTATTCGCATTATGATGGATACGATGCACGCTTTGGGCTTCAAACATTAAATCGTTAAAAGGTCGAGAGTAAATTTCAAGAGCGGATTTTAAATCCCAAGTATTCTTTGCAGTCATAGAGGTACAGTCGTTAAGTGAAAAACAGGCATGTTGCGAATCAGGTCGCATCAGGGAGTCTAGCGTGCGCCCGGTACTTGTCAAATTCTAATGACAAAAATAATTGACAAGAAATCAGCTGAGATTGGCTTGGATGCAATACAGGACTTCTTTTTCCCTCAGCGCTGCCTAGCCTGTAGTGCTAGGGCCGAGGCTGCCGCACAGTTATGCACGACTTGTTTGGCATTATTGCCACGTTGTCGTAACTGCTGCAGACGCTGTGGGCTGCCCTTATGCGGCATAGAGTCGCCGCATAGTTGTGGTCAGTGTCTGCGTAATGAGCCGGCGTTTGATAGCATATTCGCAGCCTATTGGTATGAAGCTGTGCCACGACAGCTTATAACCGCCTTAAAATATTCTGCAGAGCTACACTATATGCCGACATTAATTCGTATGTTCGAGGCATGTTCACCGAATATTCAAGAAGATAGCATCTTTATACCGGTTCCGACCCATGCAGCACGTGTGCGCCAACGAGGCTTTAACGCTAATCATGAGTATTTACGAGCCTTAGCACGGCGGTTCCCTATCCGTTGTGACTACGGACTGCTGCAACGTCATAGGAATACTCAGAAGCAGGCAACATTGAATCTTCGTGAACGCAAAAGTAATGTCCGAAATGCATTTACGCTAAGGCATCACTGTGACTATCAGCAGGTGAATCTATTTGATGATGTTGTTACCAGTGCCGCAACGGTGCAAGAAATCAGTCGTTGTTTGAAGGCCGCTGGAGTGAAACAGGTAAAGGTTTGGTCTCTGGCGCGGACTAAACGGGTAAGTAATCACTCATAAGAATACCTAGAAAAACACATAATCCGACATAATGATTGTTTTTAAAGGCGCGTAGCAGCCCTTCTTGATCATATTCAGCGATTAAGAATTGTTGATAGAAAAACAAGCAAGCCACAATAGTCAGTGAGATAAAATACCAATAGCGAAGATCTAGCTGTATACCAACAGCGAATAGACTGAGTAATGTTAATAACTGCAGCAGAGCGATAATCAAGCGATCAGCCGAGCCAAATAAAATGGCGGAAGATCGCACGCCTAACTTGATATCATCCTCACGATCCATGATCGCGTAGATGCTGTCATAGGCTGTCGTCCAGAGGACTGTTGCAAGAAATAAAAGCCAAGCCCAACTGCTTGGGAAGCTATTACTGATAGCGGCCACAGCCATCGGAATTGACCACGCAAAAGCCAAACCAAGATGAACCTGTGGCAGAAAATGATAACGCTTCATGAAGGGATAACTAGCAGCTAATGCTAAAGCAACACAAGCCATTTGCAGGCTTAATGGATTTAAGACCAGTAAGGCGATGCTGAAAGCGAGCAAGATCAAGGCAGAAAATACCAATAAGGCTTCTCTTGAACTGATGCGGCCACTGGCAATAGGCCGATGAGCCGTTCGAGCTACATGCGGATCAATGTTGCGATCAGCAAAGTCATTTACGGCACAGCCCGCGGAACGCATAAGTATGACACCCAGAATAAACACCAGACTAATATCCAGTGCCGGAAGACCATCAGCAGCAAGAAACAAAGCCCACAGTGTCGGCCAAAGTAATAAATAAATGCCTATCGGTTTATCTAACCGAATTAATTCAGCATAGAGATTAAGTTTTATCTGGTAGGGTTTCTTCACTTATACTTTAGCCTATAATTTTTTATTTACTGAAACACTTAGATCTCAGTAGAGCAACTTTTTAGAATATTAACACTGGATGCATTATGACGATTAGGACTTTTCAAGGACACCAACCACAAATTGATGAAACAGCCTATGTCGATGAAACGGCCTTGGTCATTGGGCAGGTCAGTTTGGCTAAGGATAGCTCAGTCTGGCCGATGACGGTTATTCGAGGTGACATCAATACCATTACTATTGGTGAACGTAGCAATATTCAAGATGGTTCAGTCCTTCATGTCAGTCATAAGGGAGAGTACAGCGAAGGTGCCTGCTTAAACATTGGTAATGATGTAACTGTCGGACACTCGGTGGTGCTGCATGCTTGTACCATTCATGACACCTGCCTCATCGGGATTGGTTCAGTGGTGCTTGATGACGCTGTTGTGCATCCGAATGTAATGATCGGTGCAGGTTCCTTAGTACCTAGTGGTAAAGAGTTAGAGGGTGGTTATTTATGGTTAGGCCGACCAGCAAAACCAGTACGCAAGTTGACTGACAGTGAACTGAAATATTTAAGCTACTCAGCAGCACATTATGTGAAAGTAAAACAAATGCATGAAGAGTCTTAGTTAAAGTAAAAAATTATGGGCGCAATAATGGAAATAAAGCAGCTGTCTCTGGGCGAAAACCGCGCCAGATGAAATAAGATTCAGCGGCCTGTTCTAGCAACATTCCTAGGCCATCAGAACAACCCTGCGCCTTATGGCTTTTCGCCCAGAGCATAAAGGCGGTGTCATCATTGGCATAGGCTAGGTCATAACAGAATGTAGTTGATGAAATAACAGCGGCTGGAATTGCAGGTACCTGATTACTCAGGCTGGCGGAAGTTGCATTGATTACAAGGTCGTAACTTTCATGCTTGATATCTGCCAAGGCACAGGCAGAGATCTGCGAACGATCAGCAAACAAGCTGACTAATTCTTCAGCTCTGGACAGACTGCGGTTTGCAATGCACAACTCAGCTATGCCCGCTTCAATTAAAGGTAAGACAATGCCGCGAGTCGCGCCACCCGCTCCAATAATTAATACACGCTGGTCAGATAAACTTAAGCCAATATTTTTTTCAAGATCACGCAGTAAACCAATACCATCAGTATTAGCACCCTGCCAGTCTCCCTGATTAAAAGAGAGCGTATTAACTGCACCTGCCGCCTGTGCATATTCATTAAGCTGTAAGCAATTAGCATGTGCCAAGACTTTAAAAGGTAGAGTGATGTTCAGCCCAATTAAACCCTGTTCTTGTAGTTGGTTAACAGTGCTAATGAAATCATCAGGCTCTGCAAGTACACGCTGATAATGAATTTCAATACCTTCCTGAGCAGCAAAAGCAGAATGAATCTGTGGTGACTTACTGTGTTCAATCGGATTACCAATAACGGCGAATCGTTGCATCTTTAGATCCTGGTTATGCTTGCAGCCAACGCGCAATATCTTTTGCAAAATACGTCAGAATGCCATCAGCACCTGCACGTTTACAACACAGCATAGCCTCCATCACACAGGCTTTCTCGTCTAGCCAACCATTACTCGCAGCAGCCTTGAGCATGGCGTACTCACCACTTACATGATAGACAAAAGTAGGTGCAGCTAATTCTTGCTTCACACGTTGCACAACATCAAGATATGGAAGCCCAGGTTTAACCATGACCATGTCAGCACCTTCAGCCAGATCTAAGGCAACCTCACGAATTGCTTCATCACTATTAGCAGAGTCCATCTGGTAGGTATGTTTATTTGCAGCTCCTAGATTACCAGTAGAACCCACAGCATCACGGAATGGGCCATAAAAATTTGAGGCATACTTTGCGGCATAGGCAAGGATCAAGGTATTACTAAAACCTTCATGCTCAAGAGCATCGCGAATTTCACCAACACGACCATCCATCATGTCAGAGGGTGCAACGACATCAACACCGGCGGCGGCATGGCAAAGTGCTTGCTTCACAAGGACAGCAACAGTTTCATCATTTAAGACATAGCCATGCTCATTGACTAAACCATCCTGACCATGTGAGGTGTAAGGGTCTAGAGCAATATCAGTAATCACACCTAATTCAGGAGCGGCCGCTTTAATTGCCTTAACAGCACGTGGCACTAAACCATCCGGATTATATGCTTCAGCTGCATCCAGTGATTTGAGAGATTCATCAATGACTGGGAAAAGTGCAATTGCTGGAATGCCCAGTGCAACTAATTCTTTGGCTTCAGCCACTAAAAGATCGATACTTAAGCGATCAACACCGGGCATCGAAGTGATGGCTTGCCGTTGTTGTTCACCCTCTAGAATGAAAATAGGATAAATTAAATCACTAGCCGTAAGCGTATGCTCGCGCATCAAGTTTCGACTGAATGAGGAGGCGCGCATACGGCGCATGCGAGTGCTTATATTTATGCTCACTGAGTAACTCCGTTGATAACGTTTAGTAATTAATCCAATCTTGCGGTTTTAAGTAAGTAGTATACAACGCCTCTTCGGCACTGCCTGCTTCTGTTTGATGGTTATACTCCCAACGCACCAATGGTGGTAAGGACATTAAGATTGACTCGGTACGCCCCCCCGACTGTAGACCAAATAAGGTGCCACGATCATGTAATAAATTGAATTCAACATAACGGCCACGTCGATAGAGTTGAAACTCACGTTCGCGCTCACTGTAGGCCGTATCTTTACGGCGCTGAATGATGGGTTCATAGGCTTGCATAAAACCATTGCCAACCGCTTGTGTGAAAGCAAAACTTTTAGCGAAACCAGACGCATTAAGATCATCAAAAAAAATACCACCGATAACACGTGCCTCTTTGCGGTGAGGCAAGTAAAAGTAACGATCACACCATGTCTTATATTCCTCATAGCAGTCACTACCTAAGACCTCACAACTACGTTGTGCCTGTAGGTGCCAAGTTTTTGCATCCTCAACAAAACCATAATAAGGGGTCAGGTCATAGCCACCACCAAACCACCAGATAGCTTCACCCTGTTCTGGTTGAGCAATAAAAAACCTAACATTGCAGTGAGTGGTTGGTGCAAAAGGATTACGTGGATGAAACACCACAGAAACACCACAGGCCTCAAAGCTGCAACCGGCTAGCTCAGGACGTTGAGTGGTAGCCGCCTTAGGTAACTCAGTACCAGAGACGCGCGAGAAGTTAACCCCCGCCTGTTCGAACACCTGACCATCACGGAGCACACGGCTACTGCCACCACCGCCTTCTTTTCGCTGCCAACGGTCTTCAGTAAAGTCCTTACCATCGATAGCACTAATACGCTCGCAAATTGAATCCTGAAGTTTTTCTAGGTAGTTAAGTACTGCCGTTAAGTCGGGTTTGGAATCCATGTCTGCTGCCTATGCGCGTAAAATTTCTTGTGTTTTTAAATCAATAATACGGCTGCTCTGTCCGCTGCCGAGTTTGCCGCTGTCATAAATATAGTCTAGTTCGGGTCCAAATTGCTTACGCAATTCAGCAACATGACAAACAGTCTTCTGACCACTGAGATTAGCACTGCTTGAGGCAAATGCACCCAGAGTGTTAGAAATCGAAGTAACATTTGGATGCTGACTTATGCGCACAGCAATATGCTGGCTAGGGCCGATTAATATTCGCGGGCAATGCTTTGATGCTGGCACTAAGTGGGTGGTTGGTTTTGTATTCGAAGTAAGTAATGACTGCAGCTCGAAGTCTTCAGCAATAAAGCCGTTAAGCTGTGACAGAGAATCAGCCAGCAATAAGAATGGCTTGCTTGGAGTACGCATCTTAATACGTGCCATACGTGTCAAATATGCAGTGTGTGGGAGGCAGGCTATGCCGAGCACGGTGTCACTGTGATGGGCAATAATCCCGCCGGCACGCAATACTGAGAGAGCTATGCGGAGTGAAGACATTAGTCGCTACTCAGCATCCTCTTGTTTTGGTGCTGCTTTCTTCTTTGGTGCTGCTTTCTTCTTTGGTGCTGCTTTCTTCTTTGGTGCTGCTTTCTTCTTTGGTGCTGCTTTCTTCTTCGGTGCTGCTTTCTTCTTCGG
>JAQWYM010000074.1 GCA_029253965.1 Gammaproteobacteria bacterium | reverse complement strand
CATTGGATGAGTTAACCAGTGCTTTCCGTTTCAATGACGCCGTACTGCGTCAAATGACGTTAGTCTGCAAAGAAGCGATCACTGAGCCTTCACCAATGATGAAGTCTTTAGAAAAAGATCGTGAGCGTGATACCAAAGAAACCACCCCTACTAAAGAAGCGCCTGCAGCAGCAGAAGCACCAGCCGCAGAAGCAGCAGAAACACCAGCAGAAACAGCGCCGCTAGCAGAAGAAGCAGCCGCAGAAGCACCAGCAGCCGAAGCTGCCAGCGAGGAGAAATAAGATGGCCCGTTACTTTCGTCGTAGAAGATATTGCCGTTTCACTGAAGAAGGCATCAAGAACATCGATTACAAAGATGTTGAGTTATTGAAAGACTTCATCACTGAAACTGGGAAAATCGTGCCTAGCCGTATTACCGGTACTAAAGCGCGTTACCAGCGACAGTTAACAACCGCAGTAAAACGCGCGCGTTACCTAGCTCTGCTTCCGTTTAGCGATCAACACTAGAGGCACTGCCAGTCGCTAGTCGGCTGACTAAAGCAAAGCAATATGCTCAAAGGCCTTGCTAGTTTTATCGTTTCAAGTCGAGTAGCAGCCTTTGGCACGCTACTCGTCCTCTGCTTATTAGCACTAATGCTGCCTTTAGCGGCATTATTTAGCAGTACGGCAATCATGTTAGTCGTACTCTACGCAGGTTCACGGCAAGCGCTCTATCTTGCCATTGCCTGTACGCTGGCAATGACTGTATTTAGTGGCTTTGCCACTGCCAGCCCGTTGCTAGGAATAGCCATGGGTATAGCACAGTTACTGCCCGGCTTAGTACTAGCCAGTCTTTATAAGCGTAGCGGATCACTCTCAGTTGCCCTACAAACGGCCGTGGTCATAGCTCTAGCGATATTTATAGGCGTAATACGCTTATTACCCGATATTGAACAAATCTGGGCGCAGCTATTAGAACAGCTACTAACGGCGATGCAGGCAAACGCAAGTCTGCCAGCCGCAGAGATGGAAACAGTCGTTGCTAGGCTAGCCCAGTTTATGACCGGGCTTGTTATTGCTTCGGCCTTATTAATGCACAGCATTGCGTTATTATTTGCGCATTGGTTACACGCCTTGGTTCGTAGTAATGACGAGGCTGAGATAGAACATGGTGAGATTTCCCTAAGTAAGGTGCTCGCCGTCGCTACAATACTGATAAGCGCTGCTGCTTTGGCAACACAATCAGTATTTTTAGCGCAATTGAGTGGAATCATTGGCATCCTGTTCTTTTTACAGGGTATGAACGCTATACATTCGATCACGCGAGCCATGACAAAAGGCAAGCTATGGTTAATACTTAGCTATCTACTTGTGATCTTCATTCCACAAACGATGCTGTTACTGGTGTTGTTTGGCTTGATTGATAGTTTATCGAATCTGCGTTCGCGCATTTCACACTGAATTTTACAGTAAGTAATTGAATATAGAGGAAAAATGATGGAAGTCATCCTATTAAATAAAGTTGAAAACCTAGGCGAACTTGGCGATAAAGTAAACGTACGTTCAGGCTATGCGCGTAATTACTTGATCCCTCAGGGTCGTGCAAAATTTGCTACTGCTGCCAATATTGCAGAGTTTGAAGCCCGCCGTAGTGAGCTAGAAGCAGAAGCTGCTGCCGCAATTGCTGCTGCAGAAGTTCGCAAAGCCTCATTAGATGGCCTTAAAATCACCATCGAAGCAAAAGAAGCGAGTGACGGTAAGTTATTTGGTTCTATCAACAACATTGATGTGTTGGCAGCGATTGCACGTGCTGGTCAGCAGGTTGAGAAGCGTGAAGTGCGCATGTCAGAAGGTGCTTTTCGTACCATTGGTGAGCATAGTGTTGAACTTCACCTACACACTGATATCAATGCCACGATTACGATCAATATCGTTGCTGAAGACTAGATTTAGTCACTCTATAAGTATTTAGATGGCGGAATCTAATTCAAGCACAGCGCCTAACGCCGAATCATTGCGTACTCCGCCGTATTCTCTAGAGGCGGAGCAAGCTGTGCTTGGTGGCTTGATGCTAGATAACAGTAGCTGGGACCAGATCGCCGACGTCTTAGTCGAAGACGACTTCTATCTATTTGATCACCGCGTTATCTTTCGTGCGATCAGTTATCTGGCCTACCATAACCAACCTTTTGATGTTGTTACCCTCTCCGATAAGATTAAACAATCGGCAGAATCAGGCTCTTTCAACGCCAAAAATGTCTCTGTGTACATTGCGACACTAGCAAAAGAAACGCCAACAGCGGCTAATATCGTTGCATATGCTGACATTGTCCGTGAAAAATCAATTTTAAGGCAATTAGCCAGCATCGGTACTGATATCGCAGGATCAGCCTATCAGTCACAGGGCCGAGACAGCAGCGAGCTACTCGATCTTGCCGAACAAAAAATATTGCGTATTGGTGATCAAGGCGCCAGTCGTTACACCGGCTTTGTCGGTATCAAAGACTTACTCAAGGCAACTGTCGAAAAAATCGATATGTTGTCGGAACAAGATAGCTCGATTACCGGACTTGCCACCGGCTTTGATGAATTTGATGAAAATACAGCGGGTCTACAAAAAGGTGATTTAGTCATACTCGCCGGTCGTCCATCGATGGGTAAGACCTCATTGGCGATGAATATGGCCGAGTATGCTGCCATCCAAAATCAAGGCTGTGTCGCTATCTTCAGTATGGAGATGCCGGCTGAACAGCTGACCATGCGTATCCTCGCTTCAATTGGCCGCATTAATCAGCAACGCCTGCGTACCGGTAAACTCGAAGACCAAGACTGGCCGCGACTCACCAGCGCCGTGTCGATGCTTTCTGAGGCTAAACTTTTCATTGATGACAGTGCCGCCCTCGGCCCGACCGAGCTTCGCGCACGTGCGCGTCGACTCAAGCGTGAGCATGGCCTCGCTCTCATCGTTGTCGATTACCTGCAATTGATGCAGATCAATAACAGCACCGAAAACCGTACCAATGATGTTTCTGAAATCTCACGCTCACTGAAGGCGTTAGCAAAAGAAATGGAATGCCCAGTGATCGCGCTATCACAGCTAAACCGTAGTCTGGAACAACGTCCAGACAAGCGTCCACAGATGTCTGACTTGCGTGAATCAGGGGCGATTGAGCAAGATGCTGACTTAATTGTCTTCATCTACCGTGATGAGGTTTATAACGACGATAGCCCTGATAAAGGCACTGCTGAAATTATCGTTGCAAAGCAACGTAATGGCCCAATTTTTAAAACTCGGCTCACTTTTCTGGGTCCTTATACGCGTTTCGAAAATTATATTCCTGAGATCTATTCTGCCGAGATTTCCTCGTGATCCGTTCAGCCCATGCGCTGATACGATTAGAATCGCTGACCGACAACCTCAATCTGATTCGATCATTTGCGCCTCACTCTAAGGTGATGGCAGTCGTTAAGGCTGATGCCTATGGTCATGGACTCATTAAAACGGCTCAGGCTCTAAACAAAAGTGATGCCTTTGCTGTCGCCTGCATCAATGAAGCCCTGACTCTTCGCAGCGCGGGTATTTTACATCCAATCATTTGCCTGCAAGGTTTTAGCAATCAGCAGGAGTTACGTGATTTTTCTAACAGTAATATTCAGGCGGTAATACACAGTGAGCATCAGCTTGAATTACTCCGCACAGAGAAGTTAAAACAAGGCCTTTGTGTGTGGTTGAAGATTGATACCGGAATGAGCCGTCTGGGTTTTTCAAAAGAAGAAGCAGCGAGTGTTTATCAACAACTCGATAGCTATAGTAACGTCAGTAAAATCCGCCTGATGACACATTTAGCGAATGCTGACATCCTCGATGAAGCAACAACCTATCGGCAACAGGCAAATTTTGATCAGGCAGTTGCAGGCATACAGGGCTGTGAAAAAAGCATTGCTAACTCAGCCGCTAGCTTCGCTTATCCCGCAACGCAGCATGATTGGATACGTCCCGGTCTAGCACTCTATGGCATATCACCCTTCCAAAACGAAAAAAGTCACCCCGACCTCAGTGAACTGAAACCAGTCATGTCGGTACGTGCTCCGGTAATTGCGATCAAACAGGTCAAACAGGGTGAGCGTATTGGCTATGGTGGCAGCTATACCTGTCCACAGGACATGCGGATTGGCATTGTTGCTATGGGCTATGCTGATGGTTACCCACGCAGCCTAGAAAAGACGGTGCCCGTCAGTGTTCGCGGTCGGCTCTGCGATGTGCTCGGTCGCGTATCCATGGATATGATCACCATCGACCTAAGTCATTGCGACTGCGAAATTGGTGAACACATTGAGCTCTGGGGAGACGACGTGCCGGTCGCTGATATTGCTGAAGCCGCCAACACCATCACCTATGAATTACTCTGCCGCATCGCAGCACACGTCAGACGCGAGTACGTTTAAAGACGCGACTCAGGCGTTGATTAAGCCCCGTATTCAGTCTGCTGCAATACAGCTCACTAGTATTTTCTATGACCATGCTGCGCTATCCGTAGTCCTGTCTGCTGCGATCAGCCTTATTCAGCGCTTTGTTGGCTGTGCTACGAGACTGTATCAAACACTATCTTAGTCAGCCCCTGGATTTTTTGCAGCAACGTCGACAGAGATTAAATGCCTCGACAGGCCTTTATTTTGCTATCATCTTGCTCGGCGAAAGCTCCTCGTTATACGGGCAGCAGAATTTGTCGATTATTCAAAAAATGATATCCCGTATCCCCATTACATTTTAAGGCCTCTGTTTTGATCTCTACTGCAAACATCACTATGCAATTTGGCGCCAAACCTTTATTTGAGGACATCTCAGTAAAGTTTGGAGAAGGTAATCGTTATGGCCTGATCGGTGCCAATGGCTGTGGTAAATCCACATTCATGAAGATTCTTGATGGCACATTGGCACCCAGTGGTGGCAATGTATCGATCACACCGAATGAGCGCGTAGGTAAGTTACATCAAGATCAATTTGCCTTTGAAGAATACAATGTGATTGATACGGTTATCATGGGCCATAGTCGCTTATGGGAAGTAAAAAAGGAGCGAGATCGCATTTATTCACTCCCTGAGATGAGTGATGAAGACGGTATGAAAGTGGCTGATCTTGAGGTCGAGTTTGCCGAACTCGATGGCTATAGTGCGGATAGCCGTGCTGGCGAACTACTGATGAGTGCGGGAATCGAGGAGTCATTTCATAGTGGCCCGATGAGTGAGGTCGCGCCCGGTTGGAAATTACGCGTGCTCTTAGCACAGGCTTTGTTTGCTGACCCTGATATCCTATTACTTGATGAGCCAACCAATAACCTAGATATTCATACCATTCGTTGGTTAGAGAACATCATTGTTGAACGCAAAAGTACCATTATCATCATCTCGCATGACCGACATTTCCTAAACTCTATCTGCACTCACATTGCCGATATGGATTTTGGTGAGTTACGTGTCTACCCCGGTAACTATGATGATTTCATGATTGCTTCAACTGCGGTACGTGAACATTCACAGAATGAAAACGCGAAGAAGAAAGCCCAGATTGCTGACCTACAACAATTCGTCAGTCGCTTCTCAGCGAATGCATCAAAAGCAAAACAAGCCACCTCGCGCGCTAAACAGATTGAAAAAATTAAACTTGAAGACATCAAACCAACAAGCCGTATCAATCCATTTATTCGTTTTACACAAAGTAAGAAGATACAACGACAGGCCCTGATCGTTGAAGATCTCAGTCATGGCTATGATGAAGAGCCTTTATTTAGCAAGGCGGGCTTTATCCTTGAAGCCGGTAGTCGCATGGCGGTTATTGGTGAGAATGGTACCGGCAAAAGCACTTTCTTGCGTTGCTTGATAGGTGAGTTGAAGGCAAATGCGGGTGTCATTAAGTGGTCAGAAAATGCAAACTTAGGTTATTGCCCACAAGACAGTAACAATGATTTTGACCATGATATGAATTTATTTGATTGGATGAGCCAATGGCGAAAACCCCATCATAATGAAGAGATCGTACGCGCAACTCTGGGGCGTATGCTGTTTTCAACCGATGATTTTATCAAGAAGGCTGCAGTCTGTTCAGGCGGTGAAAAGAACCGCCTCTTATTCGGCAAACTGATGATGTTAGAAACCAATGTCTTAATCATGGATGAGCCAACCAACCATTTAGACATGGAGTCAATTGAAGCACTCAATCTCGCCTTAGCAAACTATGAAGGAACGCTAATCTTTGTCAGCCATGACCGTGAATTTGTTTCTTCACTGGCCACTCATATCGTTGAAATTAAAGATAAGGAAATGATCCATTTCCATGGCAGCTATGATGAATACCTACTTACTGTTGAAGACTAATCATGTGGTTAAGTATTTAGCATGAAGATTTGGGTGGACGCTGATGCCTGCCCAGTATCGGCAAAAGACATCCTATTCCGTGCTGCTGAGCGCACTGGGGTAGAGGTGATCTTAGTCGCCAATCAAGCTATCAATAAACCACGGCTAAGTAATATTCGGATGTTACAAGTCCCTGGTGGCTTTGATGTCGCTGATGATGAGATTGTGAGACAGGTGGTCGCGGGAGATCTCGTCATTACCAGCGATATCCCTTTAGCTTCAGAAGTAATTGATAAAGAGGCAGCTGCGCTTAACCCACGGGGTGAGATGTACAGCGCAAACACCATCAAGTCGATACTCAGTATGCGAGACTTCATGGATACATTACGTGGCAGTGGCATACAGTCTGGTGGACAGGCGCCTTATGGTCAAACAGACCGCCAAGCCTTTGCTAATGAATTAGATAGGTATCTAAGAAAGCACTTCCCAGCTAAGAAAAACTAGTCGAGTTGAAGTGCGTCAGTCCGCTCGAGTGATCGCATATCGGTTTAAGTCTAGGCTTAGTCTTGTGCATCATAGTGAAGACTAGAAAGTCAAAAAGGTGCCTTGATTCTCACGGCAAATCTCTCGCATTAAAGTGCTGAACCGATCTGTGGATGCGTTGGGTGAGATAAAGTTTAGTGCATGGATACGAGCCCGCCCTTTATTCAACTGTCGCGTGCGAGAAATCACTTGATCAAAGTTCGCACCAGTATAATCATCGCCGATGACATAAATTGAGAGATTATCCGCATATTTCGAATAGCGTGTTAGAGCCGTCTCAATACCTTCAACGGGACTACTATTTGAGATGCTAGCCCAGGAGCTAAAGAGCTTCATGATGCGCTTACGTTTACTTGCTGTATCTTTAATCCACTTACCCGCATAGCCACTAATTAGATAATTACCATTATCGTTGATGACTTGAAAACCTTTCACCTGCGGATGAACCGTCAGTATATTCTCAATCTCTTGCATAACCTTGTGCCAGATTTCTTTCATACTGCCTGAGGTATCAACAACAAATATAATGTAATCACGATCAACAGGAATACCCCCTACCTCATCATCTTGTCGTGATTGCTTACCCGCCGAGGTGCCAGCAATCTGTTGCCTTTTATTCATCACTTCTAGTGCAGCCAGTTGTTGCTTAAGCGTAGCTGAAGTCTGTTGTAACCTCGAAGTCTCAGACAGGCTGCGCGTCAAGCTAGCCTCTGCAGCTTTTAATGCATCGAGTTTATCTGCAGTGGCTTGCGAATCTTCTGTCATTGCTTCTGCATCGATCTCATCGATAAGACTATAGAGCTGCTTAATCTTAGCGTTAGCATCATCGTTACTAACAGAGGCAAGACCTGTGACCTCAGGTTCAAATTTAAATATAAGAATTAAAAGTACGATTGCACCAAAGCCACAGGAAATAATATCGAGGAAGGCAGTACCAAAGGCATCAGGGGCTTCTCTTTTCATTAGGGCCAACTTGCTGCTGGGCTAATCAAAGTACCACCCGTGCTTAAGACCCATTTAGATAACTCAGGAGCCGCCTGCGGATCGCCCTCTAGGGGTAACAATATAATTGAGAGCTTACCTTTGAATGAATTAGTCAGACTTGCTGCGCGTCGCAGTAATGTTACACGGCAATCACCGGATACTGTTTTCTTTGATGAGGTAATCCCACCACAGCCACCTGAGGACAAAATTGAAGCCTGCCCCAAACCTTGCGTCGGCAGACCATCTGTAATTAGATAAATAGCATCGGGGCTATGTTTAAGCACCTTATTAATTGCCTGCTCAAGATTAGTCGCCCCATAGGGTGCAACTGACTCAACCGCTTGCATAGTCTTTGCTAGTGCTTTCTTATCTTTAACAGAAAGCCACTTCGGCTTACTTTGTATGAGCGCTTTATCAGAAAATGACATCACTAGAAGTTCTGAATCTTCTGGGGCTCTTGCTAGCAACCACTGAACTATGCGCAAAGTCCTCTGCCATTTCGCTGCTGACTTACGTTTAGCATCTGACTGAACCTTGTAGCTGGTTACTTTAATAAGCTCACGTGCGGTCATTGAAGCGCTGCTATCGACTAATATAACAATACGTTGACCTTCTATATTGAGACCAACTAGATACTCTTCCTGACGTTTAGTTGTTGTCTCTATACGATTGCTTTTTGCTTCAGCGGTCAACGCATCTAGACTGCGCTGGCTTGCCTGAATTTTTAATTGAAGTCGCTCAATCGTGCTCAGTGTATTGCTCTTAATCACGCTGATGACAGATTGCTTAGCACGTACTTGAGTAATCTCTTGATCTAACTTGGATTGCTCAGATTGATCTGCTTGCGTCTTTGCCATAGACGCTTGTTGCTGACTCAGTAGATCTGCTATTTGCTGATCTAAAGCGCTCTGATCTTGCTCAAGCAATGCATCAGGTGCGGTCTGATGATTTTTTAGTAATACTAAAATTAGAATAACCGCACCCAACCCACAGCTCATAATATCGATGAACGCTAAGTTAGAGGTGGGGTTACGACGCATAGTATTTACTTCAAGCGGCTTCGGCTAAGTGGATCTAAGACCTTATTGTGGCAATAATCATTCACCGAGACCGTTAAAGAATCTTGCGCACGTTGCAGTTGATAGAGCAGGAACATCAAGATCATGCTGACAAATAATGCAACCAGAGTTGAATTGAAAGCAACACCCAGACTATTCGTCATACCCGTGATATCACCAGCCAAGGCTTTATCAGCCTGTGCTAAAGCCTGACCAATTCCCCGCACCGTACCGATAAAACCAATCGATGGGATAGCCCATATCAAATAGCGAATCATTGAATTTTCAGCCTCATTTTTATTCGCTAAGGCAACACATTCAGCCTCAATAACCTCAGCTGTTGCATGAATATCTTGGGATATTAAGAAGCGACGCAAGCAGACTTTAAGGGCACGAATTAAGGGCGTATTAGCAACACTGCCTTTTATATTCTCCAAATCATCAACCACAGTGCTGATAGCCGTACTACTCATATCACAGTTCTTGAAAAAATCGACCTCAAACAGATAATCTGTCTTTGTAATATGAATGAATTTTTCTGCCATCAAATAGATCGCCCAGAACATGAGGATCAAGCAGGCTTCTTGTTCAAAGTCTTTTAAAATAATCCAAATAGAGCGTTGCTGATCAGCATCACCCTGCAGTATTAGGACTTCTGCAAGGGCAACATTTGGCTCGACTAAGATGACATAAAAGCCATGTACTAAAATAGCAGAGAGGGTTAAGGCAATGATACCTTGAATTGATTTAGTCATTAAATATCCACCGGAAAACTAACAGGAACACCAACGCTTAACTTAGCCGCATAAGCAATGCCAACAATAAGGCAGAAGACAAACAGGCTAAATAACCAAACTAGAAATTTTTTATTCATAACACGGCATCCTTTTTGCGGATATTTTTATAAGTATCGGGCTAAGCGAAAACCTAACTCAGGCCTTGGGCTAGCCGAGCCTTCTCGAAAAGCGGCCCTGACCTCGGTCTTCGACGCGGATAAATAACTAGAGCCTTTAACCACATGGTTATTACCTTTAGCCAGACCTAGGGGGTCAACATAGACCTTGCGCTGATCTGCTGGTGTCAGGTCATAGACATCATGTAACCATTCACTGGCATTACCGATCTGATCAAATAGTCCAGACAGTTCAACAGCATAGCTTCTAATATTAGCAAGGCCACTGACGCCATCTTTATAGCGTGGAATATAACGTACTAACTGGCTCTCAGTATCTGCTAGGTTCCCTGCTGCAGCCGGCACCTCACTTTCATTACCCCAGGCAAAGGTCGTTGTTTTCTGACGTTTATACGCACGCGCCATAAACTCCCACTCTGCTTCAGTAATCATCCTATAACCATTCGCTGTCGCATCAAAGCCACTATATTGAGCGGCGTTAAAGCTATAAAAAGGCTGCAATCCTTCTTTCAGACTCATTTGATTACAATAAAGCGCTACTTCATCCCAGGCTGTATTCACCAGTGGCTTATTTGAACTGACATTACGCCTTGAAAACTGATATTCAGTAAGCTCAGTACTCGCCACATAGAAGGGACGTTCTAAACGCACCTTGCGCTGAAACTCATTCGCTCTCTGCCCCGGCTCATCTCTGGCGCCACCCATGGTGAATTGCTGACCCTGTGGGATGACCAACTGGAATTCAGTGCCTGCTGAGTTGACATAGCTCTGCTTCGCCTCTAAGAGACGCGCCTGAGCTTCGGTATTTAGCTGTATATTAAGGTTAATGGTCTCATCAACCCTAGGTAGAATAATTTTCTTAACGCTGCGATAGCCCTTTCTGCGTAGCTCAATTGACTGTTGCTTAGTCATAAGTTTCAGCTTCGCCGGCGTGCTTGCAAAACGCTTTCCTTGGATATAGATATCTGATTTAACATTAGCACTAATACTGACTTCACCTTTTTGTTCTACTAATGAGAAGCTTAGGTTGATCTGCTCACCAGGCACAAACTGATGCTCTGATAGCTGGCTAATGTAGCCCGGCTTTTTGTATTCAAAGATGATCTGCTTTTGATAAGGAAGACTTGCTGCCCGCGTAGCATTCAGCTGCAGGCCATTAGCAACAAAGAGTCCACCCTTAGGCTCTAAGTTCAGTGTTAGCTCAATAGGTTTAGGCCGAAGTTTATAATTTCGATGAATCTTAAGCTCACTCTTATTAATCTCAATCTCTTCTTCTATTCTGTAATAGCCTGCTGCCTTAACTTCAACCTGATACTGACCAGCGAGTTTCTCAACTGTCTTAGCCTGCATCTGAGGTTTTGCATTTACATGCAGCTGAGCTGACGGCTGATCTGAGTTTATGGTTAAGCTCCCTGTCAGTAATGACAGAGGGTAAATACGGCTGCTATCAATGCCCGCCTTAATCTGAATATTTTCGCTTACTGTTTGGTGGTAATTAGACTCTGCACTGAAGACATACTCACCCGGATCGAGCTCTTTTTTAAGCATCGCAGCACGCTCAATAAAGCGACCATCAAGATACCAATCAACCGCAGCCAGCGGCTTCGTTTGTAGTGTGAGCAGTGCTAATTTTGGCTCTAAAACAAAGCTCACAAGACCATCTTCTATATGACCTTTTAGGACTCTTTGCTTATCCTTGTAACCTAATGCACTGACACGCAGACTAGTTTTATCAGTAAAGGCAAAAACCTTGTCTTTATAGCTAAAGCCAAATCCTGTCGCTATCGCTTGTGTTGAACTTTGCTTGGCAGCAGCGGGCTCAATCTGAATTGTGTAGACCGTTAAAGAAAATATATATAAAGCAATAAACAGCAATAGCAGTGAGATACTGACACCTGAAATCAGCCAGCGTGTGTTCTGCTGTGTCGATGCTTGCTTAATCTGCTCTTCAAATTTGCTCATCAGCGATCACCTTAACTTTTTTGTCTATATCCTCGGGCTTGATAACCAGCTTAACGGTCTTAGTCACATAACCACTGCGTTTACCTTCCAGCACATAGTTTCCAGGCAGCAGTGAAATAGTTTTTTCTGTGACCACTCCGACCTTGCCAATACGACGCACTTCAACATAGGTCTTATTATCAGATATTACTGTCAGACTTATCTTTTGTGAATAACGCTGCAGCTGTTTACTCAGCTTATCGCCCAGTATTGCCATACTCGGGCTGAGACTGCGATAGACAAGCATCGCACTCAGCATCGCTGTTGCACGCTTGCGCTTAACCGATGAGGTTAGCAGGCTTGGTTGGTTTACAATCTGATTACTTTGTTTTGCTAGTTGCAGATAGGCAGCAACAAATCTTGTCTTCTTCGAGGTACTTTCCTGCTGTGGATATAACTGCTGTGCTGCGCTTAACGCCTCAAAAGCTTTTAACCACTGATCTTTTGTTAGGCTTAGTTCTGCTTGAACGAGATATCTTTGATAGCTTTCTTTACGTTCTAACTCAGCTAACTCCTTCGTTAAACGAATCACCTCAACAGCCTGTGGAGATATCTGTCTAGCCTGATTAATAGCCTTACGCATCTGAGTTAGATCAGGCACACGTTTGGCAACATCAGCTGAGGCAATAGCCTGTCTATAGTTGACTTCAGTTATTTGTTTTTTAAGACCAGCAATCTCTGCAGATAAATAGGGGAGATCATTGGCGAGCCGGCTAACTTTGATTAGCGCTTCCAACTGCTGTTGGTAACGCCCTTCAAGTCCGGCTGTTTTCGCAGCTCTAATTAATGTCTTCACATTGGGCCACGCCGATAGCAGCTCTCGTAGCTCAAGAGCCTCTGGTAAGCTTGGCTGAATCAACTTTAAGTGCTGAAGTTGTATCTGCAATTGGGGTAACTGTTTCTCATCCCAGAGTTTTCTAGCCTTGTGTAAATGCTCGACTACTGCGTCTTCTGCAGCATTAATTGCCTGCTCAAGATCAAGGCTTATGGCTTGCAAAACGGTCATCACCGTATCGTAATCGGCCGCTGTGAATGCTCCGGTTACCTTTGCTTGCGCAGTATCAATGGCCTGCATCAGGCGCTCGTCATCCTGCAATAATTGATAGGGATTGATTAATAATAACTGCTGATCAAATGCCTGAATCGCAGCCAATGCTTGTTCTTGGCTATACTGACTGCTAACTGATCTTTCCTGATTCACCTGAACAGCTAGGTCTATCTCTGCAGAGCTTTGACTAGAGCTTTCATTGACTAACTCATCATTTTTACTTGTATCTGAAACTAGTATTGGCAATAGCCAAAATACAGTCAGTAATAAAATCCCAGTCGACAAAAGCACAACGATGAATTTAATAATGCTCTGGCGTTGCTTTCCTTTCGCGACTTCTACTTCTTCATTTATCATATGATTTAGAGTTGAACGTCAGGGGTTCTTTCAAGCTCATAGAGTGTCTTTAGGAATGAACGCCACTGTTGAAATTGTTCAGCCGAATCACCCACTAATTCTGCTTCACGCTCTTCAAATGCAACCACCTGTGGTGACATTTCAATATCAATAGATTGCCCTAGCTCTTTAATCGTCTCATTGTGCATTTCCGCTTCTTTGCTGTCATGGATGCCTGATGAAATAAGGCCTACCGCAGCAACACTAGCAGCAATTGTTGCTGTTTTTGCAGCGTTATCGCCAATGCTATTGTTTCCAGAAGTAGATGATGCTGATAGTATCGCCACACCAATCAAAGCGATGCCACCTAATATCTTTTTAGTTGAACGTGCCTTCGCTTCTTTTCTAAGCACCTGCTCTTCTAAACTCTGCTCCTGCCAGAGTGCATAACTTTCACTAATCTGTTGGTTGAATCCTTGGTACTCACCCTGCAGATTATCAACAAATAATTGGTCTCGAACTCGAAGCGCTCTGACTTTTTGATACAGTGGGTCATCAATACTAGGCATACCCACCAGCATCATTTTACCCTCTTCACTCATCATATATTCAGCAAAGGCATCTTCAGAAAAACTAGCTGCAAAGCGCAAATCTGCAAGATTACTCAGCGCTTTTTTCTCGGTATCAGAATACTTACTTAATAGTGAGACTATAAAGTCTGAGGCCTGATCAAAAACAGGCTGGTAAGCTGCCTGCTTATTACTTCTCTGATTATTAAAATAATTCTTGTCGACGGAATGCTTGAAGCTTTTAGTCTTGCCAGACTGCTGCTTGATAAATCGTGAGAGTGAAAAACTATTAGCTGCAGCTCGTGTCAGTACATCTTCACCCGATATACTTGAGACACTCAATGAGATTTTCACGTCTTGACCGTTAGACTCTTCGATCCTACCTTGTATATATAGCTCACCGGTTGCATTAGCATCAGGCGTGACCCTAACCGCAGCAAACTTGCCTGTTGCGTCTAAGGTTGCTTTTAATTGGTTAGCAAAAATAGTCGCTTCTGCACGGCGTAACTCTGCCCAAACAGTTTCACCATTGACCTCATCATCTAGACCGGGGTCAAACACAGGTATGATCACATCTAATTTGCGTCCTTGAACAGCGGGCCCATCAGCAGCCATTGCCAGTGCTTCAATCTTGGATGAGGTGGCTGGGCCAACACGTCTATCCTCTGCCGAATCACTTTTTGTGTTCAACAGCGCTTGTGAATTACAGGCGACCATACTCATCACCAGCAAAGTAATCATTACCTGCTTAGCCCATCCCCACATTACAACTTCTCCTTAACTGGTTTTACCGGCAAGCCTTTATACTTGCGATATTCATTCCAGAGACGTTCCCTTATCTCTGGATCACTTTCATTTTCAGCGGCCTCACGTATCTGCTTTTCAAATACTGAGTCATTATCTGCAGCGGGGATATCATCCGGTAACTTCGTACCACTAGTGTTATCCATGCCAGAGTCACTCTCTGAATTCTCAACTTCACTGCCATCCATCTCAGAATTCTCAACTTCACTGCCATCCATCTCAGAATACCCAGCTTCACTGTCATTCATCTCAGATGTGTTCTCATCAGATTCAAATGTCGACTCTTCAGCCTCGGTACCACTGATGTCTGAGGCAGCCGTAGAGGCGGACGTTGCAGAATCACTGGCGTTCTGACAATGAGTGACTGTATTCAATGACTCATAAAACATCTCAGATAATCGTTGTAAATTTTCTTCACGACTTAATTCTGGATCAATATCGGCTTGCACCTCAATTTCACTACAGTCACTGGATTGAGTGATGGCCTCTGCCGCGAGTACACTAGAAAAAGAAAGACCAAGCAGTAGCATCCAGAAAATACTGAGAAGGCTATAGCTAATAAGCGCATGACAATGCGGGTATAGCGTAGGTGATATTGTGTCGGAAGTTGGCATAAATCCAGTTGCGCGGCCTTAATCAGGTTATACAGCCCAACATCAGTCAACAAACAGCACTGAGCAAGCTACTTAAGTCATTTATTTTAATCTAATTCCAGCTGCAAAAATATGAATTTTAAGGCGTTATCTCAGCTATTAGCCCATGACAACCATATAAATTAGCCCGCTTATTATTTTTCAGAGATAAACGAGGTGATCGGGTGGCTAGCAAAAATAATTATAAATTTTATTTATCAGTACATATAGCCATATGTCCTAAGCTTTTTCAGCAATAATTAAGTAGTACTACTTGCTGGCGCTCTATGGCAAACGCTTTACACAATCAAGAGCTGTTACATAAAATCATACAACCGAGAATAAACAATGATCAGTCATCTTTTTTCAAAAGAACAGATTATTGCTAAGGAAGGCTTTAATCGTTGGTGGGTGCCACCTGCTTCCATGGGCATCCATCTTTGCATAGGCTCGGTCTATGCTTGGAGCATCTTTAACCCACCCCTGGTAAAAACACTGGGTGTCGTCAGCAGTGCTGCTGATGATTGGGAACTCGGTCAAGTGGTCTGGATTTTCACTGTTGCCATTATCTTCCTAGGCCTTGCTGCAGCCTTTGCAGGTCGTTGGTTAGAACGTGTGGGCCCACGCTTAGTCGGCTCAATCGCGGCGTTACTCTGGGGTGGTGGTTTTATTATTGGCAGCATTGGCATACACCTACACATCCTTCCCATTGTCTATCTTGGTTATGGCGTTATAGGTGGCTGTGGCCTCGGCTTAGGTTATGTCTCCCCCGTCAGCACCTTGATTCGCTGGTTTCCTGATCGCAGAGGTATGGCGACTGGTATGGCTATTATGGGCTTTGGGGGTGGCGCTATTATCGCTGCACCTCTAAAAGAGTTTTTAATTAAGACCTTTTATAAGGTGCCCGAATATTTAGGCCCTGTTGATGGCATAACGCTGGTCACCCATGCTGGCAGGCGCTTTGCTGAGACCGCTAATGGCTTGTTAGAGGTGGTGGTGCTGGGTGCGGGTGATCTGGCTAACTTAACGTTACCAGCAGCTGAAGGCGTCTATGTCGTAGGCACTGGTTCTAGTGGTGTAGCACAGACCTTTCTCACCTTAGGCATTGTCTATCTTGTGATCATGCTAATCGCCGCATTTTCATATCGAATCCCAGCTGAAGGCTGGCAACCCGCAGGCTGGCAGGCACCTGATGCCGACACCTCACAAAATAAAATGATTAGCCAAAACCATGTTGATGTTAATCAGGCTTTAAAGACACCGCAGTTTTATCAGTTATGGATTGTGCTCTGCTTCAATGTCACTGCTGGTATCGGTGTGATTGGTATTGCGAAGACGATGATGACGGATATCTTCAGTTCCAGCCTACCTAATATTGTCGACGGCACTTTTGCTGCAACCTATGTCTTAATGATCAGTGTTTTTAATATGTTAGGTCGATTTGTCTGGGCTAGCCTATCGGATTATTTAGGTCGAAAGAGAACCTACTGGATGTTTTTTGCTGTTGGCATCCTGCTTTACTTATCTATTCCCTACAGTGCCTCACAGGTTAGTGCCAACCCTGGTGTTGTCTGGCTAGTACTGTTCTATGCAGCAACGATGACCATCTTTACTTTTTATGGCGGTGGCTTTGCCACCATACCGGCTTATTTAGCGGATGTTTTTGGCACACGCCATGTTGGCGCCATCCATGGTCGACTGTTAACAGCCTGGAGTACAGCTGGTGTCTTAGGGCCACTCGCAATTACATCTTTTCGTAAGGCTTCAATTAATGATGCCATTCATGAGCTAGCAAATAAGGTTGATCCAAGTCGATTTAAAGAGCAATACGGTGTCGGCATTGATCATTTACAAGAACTGATACAGTCAAAAACGGTGACCATCAGTAACCTGTTAGAAATCTCACCGATAGGGACACTCGACCCCACCCCGAGTGTCTATAACAGCGTCATGTATGTAATGGC
>JAQWYM010000068.1 GCA_029253965.1 Gammaproteobacteria bacterium | reverse complement strand
TTTAGGTAGCTGATCCAAACGAATATTTAAGAAACGCAGATAAACTGTGCGTGACAGTCGTTGGTCTACTCTTTCGACTAATCTTTCATAGACATGAGCTCGCAATCGTTTAGCCGCATGTTCAAAGAGAATGGTAACAAGAACTCCCAGCGACAGAACCAGTAAGGTATGTGTAGCCCTGGTTGGAATTACCCGGTCATAAACTTGCATCGTATAAAACGAGGTGGCCAGAGCAACTACATTGATGAGGATACCGCCCATAATAATGTCGCGAAGCAAATCTCTATGACTGAGCACCTCACCCTTTACCAGGCCAAAGACCGCACTATCACTAGCTTTAAAAGTAATTGCCATATCGAGTTTGGCAATCTGCATAGCATTTAATTCAGCGTGACTATCTTCTTGCCATTCATTGCTTTCTTCTAGCTGCCATTCAGAAACCCACTGGCCCACAGCATTGATGCCTTTTAACACACCCCAGCGCTCTTTTTCTTTATCAAACAATAGAGCAGGCATCTTTGCTGGATCAGGCTGGCGCAACCAGCTAATGGATTTCATATGCATCAATTTGACAATATTTTTGATTATCAACTTAGGGTTGTGCAGTGGAGTAGCACTCTCGACAGCCTCTTGCAATGCCAACTTATCAACCTGTACTTTTTGTAGTTGACCTATACGCAGCAGTGAAACAAATAATGTGTCTGAGTAATCAATCATTACTATTAGTCCGAGGGAAAATCATTTTTTCTTGGGGGTTATCTAATCCACCAGCCTCAGCCAAAGCCGAATTGAGCCCTAAAGCCGTTATGTAGAGGCGCCAGCTAACAAGTACATTAGCCGACTGAGCATCAACCAATTGTGTTTCTGTAGAGACTAAATCTCGTGCTGTGTTCATCACATCAAGCCAAGATTTTCGTCCAACTAAGAATTGACGATTATATGAGTCTGAAACCTCAACTGCAGTCTTGAGAGAGTTTTCTAATGCTTCAACACTGATTAGAAATGACTGTAATAAAGCATAATCGCTACGTACTTTTTCACGCAGATTAAGTTCACTCTGAGTGAGCTTGGATCTAAAAGCATTACGCCTGATTGTGGCTTCTTCAATCGCAGAGAACGAAGATAAACCAGCGCCAAGTTTACTCGTCAAGTTAAGAAACAAACGATTTTCACTATTTCTTGATCTATCAGCAAAGATGTCCCCACGCTGATGCTCAAAACGCAAATTTATATCCGGCTTTAATGAGGTTTTTTCAAGACTCAGCTCTGCATCAGCAGATAAAATATCAGCTCGTGCTCGTAATATCCCAGGGTTGTTTTTTAAGGCTGTTTTTTCGAGTGTCGCTAAACTAGTGCTAATACTTAAGGGGAGTGGTTGATCTAAGCTTAATTCTTCACTGCTGATAGGGCGGCCAAAAAGAACTTCCAATGCTGTCAAGGCATTCGACTCCGAAGCGACTAATGTCGCGGCATCAGCATAGCTGGATTGCAGCCTGCCGTTAGCAAGCAACAGATCACTGCCCGTGGCTATGCCCGCCTCGCTTCTGCGTTCAACCTGTTTTTTTAATTTCTCATGAACAGCAATACTTTTAGCCTGAGCAAGTCCTTTCATATGGGCTGATAACCATTCACCATAAGCACTGACTATGTTTAAAGAAACCTCTTCATAAGCTTCTTTTAAGCTCGCCTCTGAAGCTAATATGTCTGCCTCTGCAGCCATAAGATTAGAAGAGATTTTGCCACCTGTATAAAGAGGCTGAGTTAAGCCTAAGCGCACAGCATAATCATCACCGTCATAACTAGCGTCATCTTTTGAAGTATTGACACTATCAACCGCAATGGTTGGTGTTGGAAAGTATTGCCATTTAGCTGAATCTAATGCCTTATAGTTGGCCGCCCTTAACTCTTTTTGCTCAGTAATGCTGGGGTGATACTCTAATGCACCTTTAATAAGCTCCGGAACACCAAGTGCGTTAGCAAGTGTCGGTATCAGAAGTATTAGCAGAAATAAGTATGAGGTTACAATTTTCATGAGGAAATCCCTTTATTTAAGCATTAGCAATTTTTTAATGAATTAATTTTTTAACAAACAGTAACAATTGTTATGCAACTATAATAATAGTTAATATAGTAAACAGTGAGTGCAATAAATGCACGTTAATTAAGTGAATTATTTACGAAATAGATAAATAAACAATACCGGTCTAAAATGTTACAAGGATTCAGTATCTTGCAACCAGCCTTACAAATTACTTTTGGACATTGAGCGTTGGAATAGATTAGAAAGCGAGATCTTTGAAGTAACTGCTGAGACATTTCAGTGACGCATTTCAGACCGAATTTTTATTCTGAAGAATGCTATAAAGAAAGATGAATCACATAGACAACTACACTATAAGAGTAATCGCGAGGAGTGATAAAGAGGGTGATGAAGGGATTCTAGTAGGAAGCCCGAGTCTTCTAAAAGAGGTAGTTGTAGAGTTTGTTGATGCACCGCCACGAGAGGTAGAAAAGTAAGAAATGGTGAGTAAGATAGATGTAAAAAACTAGCGACAAGAGGCATTTTAAGCCGCTCTATGCGACTTTTGTAGAATTAGAGGACTAATCTTGCTTACGCGCCTTAATTTGTTTAAAAAATAGGTTCTCTTATGAAACGAATATGATTTCGTTCACAGAAGTACCTTACCCGCTCTACCCTCATCAGCTCTTTTCGGTATCTTTTGCAGCATCAGCTGCGGTACTAGTCAATTTACTGTTCAGATTGGTTGTTTTAAAAATAGCTAACTGACTACAAGAAGAGCAGTAGTTAGATTGAGCGTGTTTTAAGTGATTGAACAACTCCAGGCTGTCTGTAGTGATGGGGGGGGTCTGTTGGTATTCGCTTAGAGAAGTAGTAAATACTCTGCTTAAGGAACGTGTAGCTAGGATTATGAGACGTTGTGGTTGTCATTTGGGTCTACGATACCTCTTGGCAATAGATTAGAAATCTATGCAAGTCAGTATGTTAGACGCTATTTTCGGCCAATAATGGCGGAGAGCGAGGGATAGACAGATTACGTCCCTGTACTCTGCCCTACGGGCTTTTCGCTGCGCTCAAAGTCCTAAATCATTCCTACGATTTTGTCGAACCACTTGT
>JAQWYM010000034.1 GCA_029253965.1 Gammaproteobacteria bacterium | reverse complement strand
GTGGCCGAGCGGCTGAAGGCGCTCCCCTGCTAAGGGAGTATAGGGTTTATAGCTCTATCGAGGGTTCGAATCCCTCCTTCTCCGCCATTATTAAGAGAATAGTAAAGATTTCTCTTGTAATGGTGATGCGATTTATCACCTCTCTCGCAGTTCTACGGTCTCGTCAACGGCCTATCTTCTGTTATCTTCGTCAGTCTATCTTCGCGCTATCAATCCAATCAGCTTACAGGCAGGGCTAAACAACAGGTTTTTGTTATCTTGTTGTCTAGGTTTATCGTTAACAGTGATTTTGATATTGTGCGCTGAGATTAATCAATACTGAGTCAGAAAAGGAGATTTTCCAATGTCCCATCCTAAAATTGGCAATAAAGCCCCAGACTTCACCTTAGCCGCTACTGGTGACCAACAAATTAACCTCTCTGGCTTGCGTGGTGCCCCTGTGGTGCTTTATTTCTACCCTAAGGATGCTACTCCTGGGTGCACTCAAGAAGGGCTGGATTTCACCGCTGCAATCGCTGAATTTAATCAGCTTAAGGTGACTATTCTTGGTCTTTCGCGTGACTCAGTGGCCTCACATGAGAAATTCAAACTGAAGCAAGCGTTTGCTTTTGATTTGCTCTCAGATAGTGAAGAAAAAGCCTGTCATCTGTATGACGTCATTAAAGAAAAAAACATGTATGGCAAGAAAGTCATGGGAATTGAACGCAGCACCTTCCTCATAGACGCCGATGGCGCTTTAGTGCAGGAATGGCGCAAAGTGAAAGTGAAAGATCATGTGCAAGAAGTACTAGAGGCTGTCAAGCAGTTAGCTTAGTTCTGAAAAGTACCTAAATTGAAATTAAATTTGATCGCGCGGTGCGAATTCCGCATAATGCGCGCCTACATGAAATAACGCGCCCGTAGCTCAGCTGGATAGAGTACTTGGCTACGAACTAAGGGGTCGGGAGTTCGAATCTCTCCGGGCGCACCATGATTATTTCTTTAAGTCGATAATGCGATATTGAGTTCAGCTCTTTTACAGGGTTATTCAAGCAAATCGATTTTTTCAAGCGTTACCTATGTTGTGATCTAGTTCCTAAGTGCGTCTAAATCTTCTAATATAGGCATCTGTAGCCATCAATAAGGCTATCTATCAGTCCTTACGGTAGTGACATAATTTTTAAGACATTCAGATATTGCGCCTGTAGCTCAGCTGGATAGAGTACTTGGCTTCGAACCAAGTGGTCGGGGGTTCGAATCCCTCCGGGCGCACCACTTAACCTATCTATTTCAAAAGTTTACGATTCAAGCGCTCGGTAGTTTTTTAGATTGTCTGAAGGGTGTATCCGATTTCGCAACTCTATTTCTTGAAACAGTGCCCGCGTATTATTTTAAATGTTTTTATTCGCCTGCGCGTAGATCATGACTGATTGAATATCCTTCCAGCCCTCCATCACCATTAAATTTTGCAGACTGGTAACGTGGACGATGTGCCATGTCGCCCAAGTGTGATGCAGTGTGTGCCATTTGAAGACTTCTATGCTGCAGCGTGCGAGGGTGTTCTTAAATGCAGTGCTTCCTGCGTTACGAATGGGTTACTCGCGGTATCGAAAAACACGGTCGTGTTCTTCGGACAGATTGCGCCGCAGTATAGTCACTGCATGTTCTGTGAGCGGTATCAATCAACAGGGTCTGTAAACTTTCAGAAATTAAATCTCTTTATTTTTCTTCGAATCTTTCTAGTACACCTTAGGGAATATTTTAGGCGTTCCATTTGGCGTTCCTATTTAATAAGAATTATGGTTTTGACCGAGTTGCCGTAGAGCTGGGATCTAACGTATTAAAATGGTTTATCAACGCGTCCATAAACCCACGCGTCCGTTCAGGAAGAAACCGCCGATCTGTATAGATTGCGTGAAGATCCGCGTTACCGGTCATTCCTTGAAGCGTAAAATCACTCACGAACTTATCCAGCACCGTGACGAGGCGTCCTGCTTCGATATCGGTACGCACGTCCCAGAATGACTTCAACGCGATTCCTGCACCGGCTAGTGCCCAGCGTCGTATTTGAGCACCGTTGTTTGTAGACCGCGCCGGATGAATCGTTAGGGATTGGGGGCCGCTGTCGGTTTGAAAGTGCCAGATGGCCAGTGGTTCGTTCCCCCTTACCATGACCAAACAATTGTGATCAGACAGTTCCTTAGGGGTTTGTGGTGTTCCTTTTCGTTTAATGTAATCCGGTGACGCACAAAGCACACGATGGTTTTTTGCGAGCTTCCTGGCAACCAGACGGTTGTCTTTCAGCACTCCATAACGCACGCCTACATCAAAACCATCTTCTACAACATTGACGACTCCGTCAGATAGAAAGAGATAGGGACGTACATCCGGATGTTTGTCCACAAAGGCATCAAGCACCGGCACGATGTGTTGTTCTCCAAGATCGAATGTTGCGGTTACCCTTAGCGGTCCGGCGTAACCTTCCCGACAACTCGTAAGCTGCAGTTTAGCTTGATCAACCTCTGCTAGCACCCGCTGGCACGCCTCGTAAAACCTAATGCCCTCCTCTGTTGGAGTAACGCTTCGGGTGGTGCGCATGAGCAATCGCACACCGTAATGCTCTTCAATCCGATTGATGCGCGCGCTCATACTGGCCGGCGACAGACCTATCTCCCGCCCCGCGGAGGCCAATCCGCCGGTTCGCACCACATGCACGAACAAATTCATATCACCCAGTGTATCCATGTTCTTCAGTATATCTGAAGAGATCTCCCCATTCTGCCGTTATTTTTTGTTCTAAAAAAAAACTCCATGTTAGTGTCTTGTATATTCTAACGCTGACTGAAGTCGCTCCCTCATACTGTGGCTCATAGCAACGATTGCCTCGCTGGTGGTGTTAGCTTTTGTTGCATCAAACCTGTGGGCTTTCGTTGCTTCAGCGTTTTTATTTGGTACGGTGTCTTTTGCCAATGTGCCGCCTATACAGGCGCGCGTCATGAAATACGGTGCAGTTGCACCTGTGCATGCTGCTGCGACCAAAACCATCTTCTTCAACGTTGCAAACGCAATGGGTGGCGTGATCGGCGGCACTGTCATAGACAGTTAACTGGGTCCGGCAGCAATTCCTTTGCGGCAATTGTCGTACCAATAATTGGTCCTTCTTTTCACACCGGCAACAGTGCAACTGCTCGCTGAGCTTTTCAGCGCGATCATAACGAACACAACCGCGCTTCAAGAGCGACCCTGTGAAGGTGTATTTCGATTCTTCGACATATCTGAATTATATTTTCGTATTTACTCGTATTCTGCATTTTTATCAAAAGTGTAACTTAGACCCATGGAAAGACGGCGACTGATTAAAGGGGACACGGACATGAAAAATCCACTCTTCACCCAAACACAGGCAGGCGCTATTGATACACCAAACCGCGTGGTCATGGCCCTCACGACCAGGTCGTGTAGCGAAGAACCCGGCGATGTGCCGACCCCACTGATAGCAGAGTGCTACGCCCAACGTGCGAACGCCGGTTTCATTATTACGGAAGCGACACAGATTTCGGCTCAGGGGCAGGGGTACTCATTCACCCCGGGAATCTACACCGACGGCCAGGTCGCTGATTGGCCGACGATTACCGACGCGGTCCGCGCTGCCAGAGGCCGCATAGTTTCTCAGCTGTGGCACGTGGGCCGAATGTCACATGAATCGTTCCATCCTGATGGCCAATGTTACGCGGCATTGACAAGACACCACGCGTCGTCGACGCCCATGCACAAAAGTATCAGAGGCATATTTTATGAAACACTTATTATCCATTCTCACCCTTTGCGCTGCGCCCCTCATAGCAACGCCTGCTATAACTGGTGATGGCGTGCCGACACCCGAGCAAGTGCAGTTTGCCACCGGACTGTCCACGCAAGATGCCGAGGGGGCATTAGAGATTGCACAAAAGTACTTCGCATTTTGGAATACCGGCAATGAAGATTACGCCAAAGCGGCGTTATCGCCAGATTTTATCGATCTCAATTTGCCGAGAGGACGTGCACAAGGACCAACAGGCCCACTCGCGGCATCCTCAGGATTTCGCCTGGCCGTCCCTGATCTCACGTTGACCGTGAAGTCTGTTTACATCTTAAAGAACAAAGTGATTGGGCGACTCCAATTCGACGGACACTTCACCGGGGCATTTGGTGAAGTGCAAGGCGAAGGTCAAGCCATCTCGTTCCTAGCCGTCGACATCTACACGATCAAAGACGGAATGATCACCGAAAACTGGCACCTCGAGGACAACCTGACGCTCCTGCAGCAGCTCGGCATTGCCGACATCGACTGAGCAATTATTTAACTTGAAATCGGAGACTGTCGTGAAAACAACCAAAAGATCACACTGCTTAGTGCATTGCTTCCATTCATCATCGGCCACGCTGCCGAAGGCTTTACACTTTCAAGCGCAGACCTTAATGCGAGCACCTCCATCTCACCTTCTCAATATTGGGACAACTTTGGCTGCACGGTAGCAACGAGCGCCCCAGATTGAAGTGGTCTGGTGCTCCTGACGGAACCAAGAGCTATGCCATCACATTTTACGAACAAGACGCACCAACCGGTAGTGGCTTCTGGCATTGGGGCGTTTACAACATACCTTCGTCGGTCAACGCGGTCGATGGGGAAGCCCTCTCCGTGGGTGCTGTTGAATCTAACACTGATATGGGGGAATCGGGTTACCTCAGACCTTGTCCTCCAGTCGGTCGTAAACATACTTATACCTATCGAGTACATACGCTGGACGTCGACATACTCGATGTCCCTGTAGGCGCCACTGCCGCACTGAAGGGTTTCTTTACCTATCAGCACACCATGGATATCGCCGCGTTACCGTTTATTGCTGGACCGCGGGTGGCTAAGTAATTTTCTCAAAACCTCTTAGGAGAATGGCATGACGAATCAACACACACACTGCAACGAGCGATTACCGCGGTATTTTTAATCACAACAGGTTTTTTCGGTAACCCTGCGCTTGCCGCAAACGCTCCCCAACAACAGAAACCATATTGGCCTGATGATGCCCAACTAGTGATTTCGATTTCCATGCAGTTTGAGGCAACGGCATAAGACGACAGCGATCCTGGTCCATTTCCGCCGGCGGATCCGAATTATCCCGATACGATCGTTCCTACTTGGTATCAGTACGGGATGAACGACGGTATCCCGCGGCTTCTCAACCTGTGGGACAAGCATGACATTAAAGTGACCTCACATATGGTGGGTCGCGCGGTGGCGCTAAATCCAGAATTGGCAAAGGTAGTCGTCGCCAGAGGACATGAAGCATCCGCTCACGGCCATAAATGGACGCCTCAATATTCGATGAGTGCAGAAGAGGAACGCGCGTCCTACATAAAGAGTGCAGATGTTATCGAAAAAATCACAGGTCAACGTCCAGTGGGCTTTAACGCGTTCTGGATGCGGCATTCAGAAAACACGCTGAAGATTCTTCAAGACCTCGATTTTATCTATCACGTTGATGATCTGTCACGTGATGAGCCTTCATTCGGTTTATTCTCTGCAGTGGTAGCACCTAGTTGCTCGATAGCTTTAGTGAGGATATCGGTAAAGCTATTACTGTCAGCAAATTAAGTATTCTTATAGGCAATATCAGTATTCTTATTAGCAATAAGAGTCCGCCAAACGGCGAGTGGTGTGCTGACTATCGCAAGATAATTAAGGAGGCTTTTCTCAGTGCCTCGGAATTCGTGCTGAACCATGGCCAGAAGGACCAAACTTGACAAGCGAAAATAAGGAAAGCGACAGTAAGAGATAGAGCAGTAATTATGCCAGCTTGGCTTTTGAGAAAAGAAGTAATAGACATAGCTCCTGAAGAAAATGATGAGTTAATAACTACATGGTTAATAAATCGCAGAAGATTCACGTTAAGTGCACATGAGAAATGCACCTGATTTCGCAACAATCACAAATACTGTTAGCATGTAAGTAATTGTTTATTAGGGTAGCTGTATTTGCCGTCACATAATAAAAAAATCATTATAGATCAGATGCTTAACCATTTTTTTTGCAGGGGCGATGTGGCTTCGAACCAAGTGGTTGGGAGCTCGAATTCTTCTGGGCGCACCACTTGTTTGGATATAAAAAATGAATAAAAGTTTGCTAACCATCTTAATACCGACTCGGAACAGATTAGATCATGTGTCTGAAGCTTTAGGGAGGTTTTCTAATATCCTTGAAGATTCTAACTATTCATCAGAAGTTGAAATAGTTGTAGCCGATAACTTTTCTCAAGGAGACCTGAAAAAAGTTGTTTTAGATGCATCTAAAAATTGCAAAAATATTAAATATAAAAAACATCTCAAAGAACGTCATACTGCAGAATCTAGTATGGCTCATAGTGTGGATTTTTGTAATGGAAAATACATATGGTGCTTTGGTGATGACGATATCCCATCTAACAATTGTTTGGATAAAATAATACCTATTTTAAAACAAGAAGTGGCGCACTTCTTGTTATTAAATATGGAATTAAAACTAAAAGATAATGAAGTTATTAGTTATATAAAAGCAACAAGCAATGTAACTCTATATAAAACTGGAGAAAGGTTATTTAGAGATTTTGGTCTAATATCAGCAACAACTACGTTGTCATGCTTATTGTTTAAAAAAGATGACTTCTGCATAGAAGTGTTTAATAAATTTTCTAAAAAGAGTGAAGTTTACAGTCATAGCTTCTCTCTTTTGCACATGTTTTACGATAAACCCTGTGCTTTTGTTAGTGATCCGGTTTTAACATATAGTCAAAACACCACAGAAGAAGAAATGTACAATTTTGGTAAAGTTTATGGTGAAAGATTCGCTTATTACCCATTTACAGCTGGTCTTGTAGATTTAATTCGTGTTTTGTCCAGTGGTACTAATATTGAAGTTGATAAGATTTTATCATTTAATGAGATTGAGATATCGAAAGATTGCTGGATTGTATCTCACCAAAACCTTGGTAGCTTTTTTCTAAATGCAACACTTATTCAAATTAGTCAATGGAGCAATAATCCCAATTTATTTGATAAAGAAGCAGCTAACAAACTATTAGGATCGATTCTTTTTTTAAAAGAAAAAAGTCATAATATTCCTGATGGCTTCACGGGATTTGTAGAGACCTTATTTGAAAAAATATCTTTAAAACCTGAATCTAGCCAATTAGACAATAAAGAAATATCACAAGAAATTTCTTTATTGAGAAAGGCTATTCTAAGCAATTCTTCAGAAGCCATCAGTGATACTCAGTCTATAAATCGTCCGGTTGCCCTATATTTCGATGCTGGAGGACCTTTAAAATTACTGTCAGGTGAGAGTGGTGATAGAATTTATCGTAATAAAAAAAGAGATAAAAGAATAAATTTAAGTATATTAATACCATCGTTTGATAGAGCTAAAGAAATAGACAAGACCCTAGGAAGCCTGTCGTCTTGGTGTAAGTTTTTCAGTAATCAAACTGAAATAATTATAGTATTGAATACTAGCAGTGACGACCCTAATGAAATTGCTGATTCATATGTTAAGAAATTTGACTTTATTAAAGTCCATAAATATATGGATTCAGTACATAGTGCAGAAAAAAATATAAGAAGATCCATAAAATTATGCAAAGGTGAGTATATTTGGACTCTAGGAGATGGTGATTTTCTCTCTCTTGAGGAATTTATAGTATTGAAGTATCTTGTAAAGAATACAAAAAAGTCCTCAGAAGTTTTATTTAACTATGCGCTATCACACGGCAAAAATTTAATAAAGCGAAAGACCATGCCGCAAAGTATTAGAAAAAATATACACAAAAAACTTAAGATAAAGCAGTGTGAATTTTTTTTATTAGGTATCAAAATGTTACTAAGATCTCTTATAAAAAGAATTTTTGCTAAACCTTAATTTTTCATAAATAAGTTTATTGATGAATAGATTTTTGTTAACAGTTACTTCTGCAACAACAAGTTAAAAATACTGAACTTTTTCACCAATGTGTTAAGCCTTATCAAGCAAAGATTCGATCCTACGGGAAAAATTTAGCAATGGGATTTACATGTGGAATCACTTAATTTTTTCCATTCAATGGCTTATTCTAATAGCCTCTTTTCCTTGGCTTAACCAAAGTAGTAAGCCTAGATAGAGTTTTAGGTAATGCCTTTTGTCATGAGTCATGCATTACTAAATCTTCATAAACTGATTACTTTTTACACGCGTGGTGGGAATTGAACCCGTTCATGTCATTCCAGTCCTGCTCCAATCACTATAAATCCACGATTTATTTTTATTATTTGTATTCGATAGGACATGTCCCTTATTTATCGACCTGATGTTTTAGCCGAAGTCTGCTTTTCTAAACTTGGATATAGCCCTTGGGTTATCAAGATCAGTGAGTTCTAACTATTAGCCGACCTACAGTTCATGCTCACGCACACTGTGTTTCCAATTACTAGCTTGCAACAGTTGTTCTTTGCTTAAATCGATTGCCATTAAGAGGATCCCTCCACTGAGGTCTGCTCCAAAAGCAGTATACGTATTTGCCAAGTAGGTTTAATTAACTTGTCATTTCCATGTAAAGCTATGTATTCATTTAATGTTTTATAAATTACTAGATCTATTGGCATTGTTAATAGAGTTGAATGTCTTCATTTATGATTCATGTCATCAAATAAAGTGCGGATAATTATAACTAACGCTAATTAGATGTGAATAAACCATTCTAATTTTGTTATTTAAGTATTTTGGTATATAAAAAAACCATATCGCTGAGTATTTTAGAAAAAAGAGTAATTCCGCTCACTATTGCTCATCATTTGTGCTGTTTCCCAGCTTAGTAAGCCTTTTCTATGCAGCTAACAATAGATTAAGATCGCTTAGCAATTAATTTATGGAGTTAAGCGTGTCCGATATAGAAATTCAGCCCTCAGAACAACAGTTCAATGTATTTGGTGAGAAATTATTAGAATGTAGTTGTCAGCCGATGACTGGCTTCTATCGTGATGGACTGTGTCGAACACAAGCCCATGATGTGGGCTCGCATACGGTGTGTGCTCAGGTCACGTCGGAGTTTCTGGACTACTCTTTGCAGCAGGGTAATGACTTGATAACACCCAGACCGGAGCATGGCTTTGATGGATTAAAGCCGGGTGATCGCTGGTGTCTCTGTGCCGCGCGTTGGTTGGAAGCTTTCAGCGTAGGGAAGGCGCCGATGGTGGTGCTCGAGGCGACAAATAGAGTGGCTTTGGACATTGTGTCGCTGGCTGATTTGAAAAAGAATGCGCTAGATCTGGTTTAGTTTCGATGGCTTTAGTTTGGCATAAGGTAACGGCTGAGGCGGAGTATAAAGTCTGCTTAGCCGGTCATTCTATTCGGCTCTACCGGAATGCAGTTCTGCATAGTCAGTGGAACCCGAGAGATCCGTTTAAAGGTCAGCTCTGGGAGTTGTTTCTACTCAGCAGTTTTGATCGACATCAGCCACCTAAAAAGGTGCTGCTGCTCGGTTTGGGTGGAGGTGCTGTGGTGAAGTTATTGCAGCGTTTTTTCCCAAGCACTGAGATTGATGCGATTGAGCTCGATAAGCATCATATTAGCGTCGCCAAACGTTTCTTCAGCGTCGATAAGGGCCTGTGTAATATCGTCCATGCTGAAGCTGGAGAATGGCTGCGACAAAATCGCTCAGGGCGTTACGACCTGATTATTGATGATGTCTTTCATGAGCAAAATGGTGAACCCTTCCGTGCGATTAGCTATCAACAAGCTCACCTGCGTCGGTTACTCGGTCAACTCACTAAAGACGGTGTTTTGGTGGTGAATTTTGCTGATGCTAAGGAATGGCAAGAGGCGCGTTCTGCGTTCCGGCAACTGCCTATGGCGGCTGATTTCAATATTGGCTTAGCCGTACAAGGTCAATATCAAAATCGTATCGCCCATATTTCACGACGCGATTTGCAGGCCAAGCAATTACGCCAACAACTTGAAAGCTATGGCTTGACGAAATTTTTAAAGTATTGGCGAGATCAGACCTTTGAATACCGATTAGTGCGACGGAGTCAGTCTTAATGCGCGGCTATGTGCCACCAGACCCTGCTGGAGGTGTCTCAAAGGAACATTTTGCTGTGGTCTATGTGCCGCATAGCAAGCGCCATCGATTCGCTGCTAACTGTGTCTCGCTGTGTGTTGATGAGGAGGAGGCTTTAGCCAAGCAAGAGCCTGCGAGTAAACGCTATGCGGCGATTGTGCTGGGCCCATCAAAGTCGTCTGAAGGACAGTTTATCTATTATTTAGTGCAATGGCTCTAGTGTTAGAGAGACAATTTTAAACAGAGATTTTTATCTTGCTTGGTAACTATCGGCTAGCCGATAGTAGAGAGTACGCACCTCATTTCCACCGAGCATAATGACCTTCGTTTGCAACTTGCCCAGTCCGTCAGCATATTGATCTAAATTTGGCTGTGTAATATCTTTTTTGTTCATAGCAACAAAGATCACGGGATGACCCTGCCAAGCACTAGGCTGAGTCCATTGCTCATACATGGTTGCAGACTCACCTATGGCATTACGAGAGAGGATATTGTCTCTGCGCCCATCCGTATCATAAAAGTTGAGCGCACTAGCAATAGACCATTTACTTAAACTGATGACTACCGGACGCTGGCCCTTGAGGGTTTCAAGCTGATTTTCTAAGTCTGTCACTTCAGCGGCTGTAGTTCGCCAGAAATAGTGATTTGAAAGGGGTATTGTCACGCCTGGTGGCGGCCCATAGGTGGAGATATGTAAGAGTCCACCATAGAGTATGCAGAGCAGAGCAATTGAATATAGCGTTGCCTTACGCAGTGCTGATGATAAGGCAGGGAACTGCATGCCGTGACTTGGGCTCAGCAAGTGAGCCATAAAAGGAACGGCTAAAAGCCAGATCGGAGCCGTCCAGTGAAAGCGTGGGTAATAGGTCAGACTAAAGTATATAAAGGCAGTCAAGGGTAAGGCAAAAAAGCACCATACAAAGTGTTGATAATCTTTGTTGCTAGCAGCTGTTGATGCGCTAGGCTGCATTAAGGGTAGTTTAAATAGCGCCTTGATGGCTAGGTAAAAGCCAATAGGTGAGAGCAGAATCAAGCTATGTAAGATCAGGTAATGTGCTGAAAACTCAATCTCACGATCAAGGCGACGTACTGTCTGAAAGCTGAAAGAACTCCAGTCCGTCTGATAATTCCAAAACAAGACCGGAGAAAAGATAGCTAATGAACACAGCGCGGCAACATAAACGCGTGGATTTTTAAACCAATGTCGTGCACTGGCTTTGAATAACATCAGTAGCAATATACCCGGCAGCAACAGTACTAGCGTATATTTAGAGAGCATGCCGAGGCCAAGGACTAGGCCAAGGGGCAGCCAAGCTTCTTCTTTGTTGTGTAAAAATATTCGTGCAAGGAAGTATAAAGAGGCCATCCAAAACGTTGCTTGAAGGCTATCTGTTGTCGCAAGGAAGCCGGTGCTGAAAAAGATAGGTAAGCAGGCGATTAGCAGGCAGCTGATGAATGCGGTGGTGCGATCAAATAATAAGTCAGCTAATTTGAAAGCAAACCATAAGGTCAGCATCCCAGCGATAAAGAAGGGTAGGCGTACCGCAAATTCATTATCACCAAAGAGACTACAACTGGCTGCAATCAACCAAGCTAATAGTGGTGGGTGATCGAGGTAAGACCAGTCTAAATGCTGCGCATAAGACCAATAGTAGGCCTCATCAGGAATAAGTTCACTGCCACCGAGGTAAAGAAAGCGCAGTGCCACTATAAAGCCAACCGTGGCCGTGCTGATAACCCGCCAATTGATTGAGGTCATAGCATTAGTTTGTTTATGCCCAAAGACTACAAAGGAAGCACCAAAATAATTCACTAATGCGGCAGCAACAATAGCCGGATAGATCGCTAGGTGTGCGCTGATGCCCCAGCTAACCAGTAGGTGAATAATACCACCACGCAGCGTTAAAGCGAGTAGACCAAAGAATAGAAACTTACTGGCGTTATCTAAGCAGCTGGATATCGACTCATGGCGGTGCTGATAAGACCATCTTGAGTTCAATACAAAGTTAGACAAGGCTGCAATAATAAAACTGAGAACATGGGCATTGCCAATGGCGATACCCTGTGAGGTCATTAGGCTAAAGCTGAAAGCATCGATGAAGACGCCAAGTATGCCTACTAGGGCAAAGCGTCCTGCTGTTTTGCCACTAATATTGCCGCCGCTTAACTCGAGTAAGCGCTGCATATATTGAATCATCACGGCACTGCCAAGCTTCGACTCACCGGCAACACGGTCAGTGAATACGATAGGAACTTCTTTCACACGCAGTTGGTCTAGGCCTGCAACCATGAGCTCAAGTAAGACTTTGTAACCCTTGGCCTCACCAGCGATATGCTGAAAAGATTCTTTACGGCAGGCAAAAAATCCAGAGGTGGTATCTTTGACATCAGAAATAATTCTAGCGGGTAAGCCACCAAACCACGATAAGAAGCGTCGGTGAAGGGGCCAGTCAGCAATACCGCCCTCATTGACATAGCGACTACCGACAGTGAGATCATGAGTGCCATCAACTAAGGGTTGTAATAACGCAGGGATTTTTTCACTGGGGTGACTCAGATCGGCATCCATGACGAGAACAAAATCACTTTGGCTATACTCAGCACCATCAATAACGGACTGCGTTAGATCACGAGGCCCTGTGCGTTGCAAAACGTCTACATTGTTTTGTTTTTGCTGCCATTGATGGACTTTTGCTACGGTTTGGTCGTCTGATTGGTCATCGACAAACAGGATTTTTAGATCGCAGGTTGGAGATGACACAGCATTAAGTTGCTGCATCAGAGCATCTACATTTCCCTCTTCATTCAGCGTAGGGATTACAATGGTGGCACTACGCATGAGAGGTAACTGTCCTTAATGAATTTTCTGGGCCTGAAATCTAAAGTAACCAGCCTCAGCCGTTAAGCCTTAGCCTGATCGGCCACAGTATAACACCCTGTCTGTACTTTCTAAGGCCTAGTTTTGTACTGAGATAGGGGCTTTAAAGGAAACACTAAAGTGCTCATAGTGAGTGCTCTTTGCGTAGGCATAATCTTCAGCCTAAGCCGCTGGATTTTGCTGCTAAATGGTATTATATCTAATCTCAGATAACTGTTAGGTGGCCTTACAACTAACATAATTGTCTGTTAAGGCATAATAAATGGCTTTAGCTCGGCGACTCGCGCTGTATGCAAGCTCTATAATTGGCGCATACTTTTCAGAAATAACATCATCTGCTGAAAACAAGCCGACCTGTGCCTGAGAAAAATCAAAGGTCGCTAAGTCCTGCACCGTCCATTGCTTCCCTTGATGCAATACCTTCTTGCCTGCTTAATTGGCGCTGGCTAAAGGGTATAAGTTATTAATTGGGAAATTTCGCTCATTTAAAATCGATAAAATAGTTTCACCCGCCGCACCCAGCGCACAAACATCAAATTTTTCACTCATTAAAATATAAAACTAAAGCACAATATTATACTGCAAGTTTGAATCAAAATTTTCGTTGCTAACAGCAAGTAAAAGTCAATTAAAAATATAAATAATTAAACATATTAATAATTAAAAAAAAAGTTTATACTTCGTGGGTTATGAGACTTAATATATACATAAATAACAGAGTAAAAAATGCAAAAAGAAGAAATAATCAAACTTAGAAAACTAAATAATCCTGTTTATCCTAGTTTCTTGGAAGGCGACTGGAAAGATGGAGAGTCTGGGGGAATTTTTATTTCATGTTGTAAAGGGATAGTATCAATTAAAATCCCCGTGTTATCTGAAGAGTTAGTACATGTTGCTGTTCATGCCACGACTGAAACTGCCCCCGGAGATGATATAGTTTATTATACGTTTATTGGAGATATTAACTTTCATGGCAAGATAGAAGTATCCGGTTATATTAAAGCAGTCGACAAAAACACTATTCAGTGCGACTACCAAGTTGGTCAATTTCTTGGTGCTAGTGGTACATACGTTAAAAGTGAAAGTTAGTGAATTAAGCAAATACAACATGTCACACTAAATATCTATGTTTTATATGGGCCTAACGTATATATTAATCAAAGTTAGGCTCCATTTTCGATGTCAGTAAAACGATGCTTAAGCGTAAATTGCTGGCTGAGATGCTGGCATAAAGGCTGCACGCCATAGTGCTCGCTGGCATGATGCCCAGCAGAGATAAAGGCTATATTATTTTCTTGGGCAATGGCAGAGGTTTGCTCGGAGACTTCACCACTGATAAAACAATTTGCGCTAACATCAATGGCGTGTTTAATATAGGTCTGTGCGCCGCCAGTACACCAAGCAATGCGATTGATGGTTTGTTGGTGATTACCAAATACTAGCGCTGTTCGGCTCAGCGATTGTTCAATGGTATTAGCTTCGCCTTGCCAAAATAGGGTGTTTCCAATTGGGATGGGGTTTTGGATGTTGAGTCGCATTGCCAATTGAATATTATTGCCCACTTTTGGGTATGCATCCAGCGGTATGTGGTGGCAAAATAAGATTCAAAAGAGTTAGAAATTTCACTTAAAAGCGATAATGAAATCTCCCAAACACATAGAACAAGCAAGTTTCTACAGCACTAGCCCAGAAGTGGTTATTTTGCCTGCAGCAACAGCCTCATCAAAGCCGCCTGTGCGTATCTTTTTAGGCTCTGAAGATGCCCAGTATCGTGCTGAACGCGTTTTTATCTATTCGATAGAAAAAGTGCGTGATCCGAAGCGTAGTTATGAAATTCATATCATGAAAAACCTAAAGGGTTTTGATCGTTCTACTTGGCGTACTGGTTTTACCTGTTATCGATACGCTATTCCGACACTTGCCGGTGGTAGTGGACGTGCAATCTATAACGATGTTGATCAGATATACCTTCAAGATCCTGCTCTGCTATTCGATGCTGAAATGGATGAGCATGCCTACCTTGCGGTCGCAGCGAGTGATACCTCGGTGATGTTGATCGACTGTCAGCGTATGTTGCCCTTATGGAATCTAGAGGCTGCTCAGCAAGAATCAAAAAAAGAATTAAATCAGCGTGGAGCAGCTCAGAAAGGCCTTTGGGGCTCTGCAGATCAGCAATGGAACGCACGCGACTTCGAGTATATTGAAGGTGAGACTAAGGTGCTGCATTTTACCGCCTTACATTTACAACCTTGGCAGCCGAGTCCAGAGAGCTATTCTTATCATCCGCATAGCTTGAGTCATCTTTGGTTTGATTTAGAAAAGAGTGCCATCAATGAGGGCTATCAGAACTTTACCGCAGAGCAGACGAGTACCGCTTTTTCTGCGCTGCAAAAATTGCATGTTCAAACACAGGGCTCAGTAGATCTAGAGTCTACTGCCGTGATAACGGTCAGTCTGGGGCAGGTGACAGTCAATGGAGCGACCTTAGATCTAGCTGATAATGACAGTTCTCACCAGAGTAATAAGTTAGCACAGTTACAGTCACTATCTTGTTCAAGGCTGATAGCTCGTCACTTACTTGAACGTGTGCCACAAACTGATGTCGCTTGGCTACTACGCAGTCTGTTTTCTGCGGCCAATGAAGTACTCGAGTTATTTGTTGAGTATCACGATGCCCCGCTATTACTCGCTGATGGCTATGCTATAGAACGTAACCAACAATCAGTAGGCTGGTGGCGTGAACAGATTCTCGAGATTGCATATGCATTCCCATCTATAAAGTGGACGCTGAATTATCAGAGGACTACGCAGGCTGGTGTTGAAAAAGTATGCTATCAATCAGGTCAACACGGTCGGCTGCAGAATGTCTGGATATTAACCACTCATCGAAAAGGTGATAATGCACAGCTAGAGAAGTTGGCTGCTGAGTTGGGCTGGAATTGCGAAACTAAACCTCTGCGTTTCCATCTGCTTAACCATATTCCAAATTACGTTTTAGGGCCTAGCTTACTGGGTGTTACTTCAGAGTCAGCAGCCAACCTTAAATCGGCAGAATGGCCAGATTACGTACTCTCTTCCGGGCGTCGAGCAGCCCCTGTTGCGCGCTGGATTAAACAGGCATCGGCAGGTAAGACACGTTTGATTCATATTGGGCGTCCATGGTGTGCGCTAAAGCATTTTGATTTGGTGGTTACGACACCGCAATATCAGTTGCCGTTACGCAATAATGTGATTCAAAACTGTCTGCCCTTTAATAGTATTTCTAACGACCACTTGCGCACTAATGAGGTTGATTTGCTGCCTCAGTTGTCGTCATGTCCAGGGCCTTATATAAGCGTCGTTATAGGTGGCCCAAGCCGGCCGTATATCATCAATCAGGCGGTCATGAAGAAAATGGCTCAGGCCGTGGATGAACTGGCGAAAAAGAATAATCAATCCGTTTTAATCTGCACCAGTCCACGCACACCAAAGCATGCTTTAGCTTGGTTTAGAGCGGAATTGAGAAGCCGTAATATCGCTTTTGAGTGGAAATCTGGGCAAGCAGAAAGCCCGTATCTAGGTTGCCTCTCATTAGCGGATAGCGTCATAGTGACCGGCGATAGTGTCTCCATGATCAGCGAAATCTGTAAGCTCAAGAAGCAGGTTTATGTGCAGCGTTTGCCACAAAGGCTCGATGTATTAATGGCTTTGACTCGAGGACTTCAATGGCTTGCAATCTATCAGCAGAGAACAGCAAGTTATCGTGGGACACCGAAGCAACAAAATAGTTTGGCACGGTTATATGACCAGTTTATTGCGAATGGCTGGATGACATCTGTGCGTGATATTGATGGATTCTTGGAGAATATGAAGCTACGCAAACATATCTGCTATTTGGATGAGATTACAGAGTTAACAGAAAATGATTTTGTACTGATGGATGAGCCTGATGCTGAGTTATTGGATACCGTATCCTTTATTTCACGACAACTGAATTATCGCAGTTAATCTGGCTGTAATGACGCCGCTTTGGGATACTAAAAAATGAAATATCTTAATCAAACAATGATGCAAGGTTTAGATGAGCAGTCGTATAAAACGACAAGTCCTTATCCTTGGCTGGGTATCTCTGAGTTTATCCAAGCGGATCGCTATCAGGCACTTATTGACTCCATGCCTGAAACCACACTGTTTGATGAAAAGTTTGGACACAAGCGCAAGTTCGGTCAGGAAAGCCATGATCGTTTAGCTTTAGAGTATCATTCTGGGTTGGCCTTATCGCCTGCATGGAAAGAGTTTATGCAGGAACTCACATCGAATGACTACAAACAATTTATTAAGCGCATGACAGGTCTCAATCGGATTGAGCTGCGCTTCCATTGGCATTACACACCACGTGGCTGCTCGGTATCACCACACTGCGACGCGATGCGTAAGATTGGTTCTCATATCTTCTATTTTAATACGCCCGAAGAGTGGCAGCCGGAGTGGGGAGGGGATACTTTAATTCTTGATGATGGTGGCCAGTTTAAACGCCAATCTAGTCCAAAGTTTTCTGATTTCAAAAGTTCACAACGAGCGAATGCAACCGGCAACAACAGCCTCTTATTTTCGCGTAATGGAAATAGCTGGCATGGCGTCGAAGAGATTACCTGTCCCCAAGGGCAGTACCGAAAGGTATTTATTGTGGTGATTAATAAACTCAGCTTTAGACAAAGTTTGCTTAATATGTTGGGACGATAAAAGACTGAAAACAGCCTTATTGTTTGTGCTAATCAGTGATTAAATCGGTCAATAGATTTATCTTGAGTCGTTTCATTTTTTTGCGTAAGAAAAGACTTTTTAACCAGCGCGCACGAAAACAAAGCAATACAAACAGATAATAATCATAAAACGCCGGCGTTTCATTCATGCGCATGCCTTCAATGACTTGATCAAACTGTTGGTCTGTCATCCAAGTTGTATGTGCTTTGGCTAAGCCAAAACCGATTAAACGCTTATCTTGTAAGCTTTCAATATCAATAGCGACAAGGCGGTTACTGCCCTTTTCTTGAACAAAGTTTTTCAATAAAGCATCGGTGTAATCCAAGCCAACCCATACTTTTTCAGGCGCATTCTTTAGTAAGAGATGCCGTAGTTGTTCATGGTCTTGTTCAGAAAGCAGTTCCATATCCATTAGAAACTCTAGATCAATTAATGCAGCGCCGAGAAAGTTTTCTGAACTCTTTAACGCCGAAGCACATTGATAGAGAGAAGAATAAAAATCTATGATCTGTTGAATAAAAAATGAATCAATTTTCTTGACGATATCGCCATCAACAAACTCAACCCAGATTTCATTCTCATATCGAATTAAAGTCTTCGGGAAATAGCGGCTTCTAGCCACCTGGGCTAAAAGATCTTGCATATGTATGGGAGTGTAGTTGTCTATACAAGTAATGCGCTTATATTGTTTTTTGCCAAGACTAACAAAGCTAACATCCATGCGCTTCAGCAGTACTCCCGTACTACTTCGGAAATAGCTAGCTAGGCGCTTACTCAGTGAGTAGGCGGCTGTTTCTTTGCGAGTGCGACGTAGATTCATAGTGAATAGTAATTCTATTTGGCTTTTTATGGAAATGAATCGGCGTTAGTTTCTCTACTATTTTAATCAACAGTGTTTGTTGATCACCCGCAATCAGCTGGATCCTTAGACTGCAGTGACTTACATTAGCCATATCTAGACCTAAGTCGTACAATGTTGGCCATCTTCCTTCTTGCAGAGCGCCTTATTCAAGGGCATTTTCTAATATATGAGTACAGCAGCCCCAAGAGTAACGGTCTTTATTCCCGTTTATAACCGAGAGCGTTATTTAGTAGAGACTCTCGATAGCGTACTAGCACAAAGTTTCACTGATTTTGAAGTGGTATTAGTCGATGACGGTTCAGTTGATCGTTCAATTGAAATCATTGAGGCCTATCAAGACCCACGTATACGCCTGTTCCGTAATGAAAAAAACTTAGGTATCCCTAGAACGCGTAATCGAGGCTTAGAAGAAGCTAGAGGAGAGTTCATCGCACTATTAGATAGTGACGATATTATGCTGCCTAAGCGCTTACAGACACAGCTGGACTACTTTGATGCTCATGCCGAGTGTGTTGGCTTAGGTTCTTGGAGTCAGTATATAAACGCAGAAGGTAAGGTTATCAAGCGCCTCTGTACTCGTCCGCTGAGTAACCAAAAGATCAAAGCGAGCCTTTTATTTCACTGTGCAGTTCATAATAGAACATTTATGGCGCGTGCCTCAGTCTTAAAAGAGCTGGGCTATAACAACGATTTTACCCGCTGTCAGGATTATGAATTATTAATGCGCCTAGCCGACTTCGGTGAGCTGCATAACTTGCCAAAGCGCTTGGTGCTAGGACGAAAACATGATGATCAAATCACCTTTAATACCTCGACAGTAGGTGATCAAAAGAAATGTCTTATTGCAGCAGAGGCTCTCTTGAAACTCGGTGTAAAGTTCACAGCAGAAGACCTGCAACGTCACATCAAAATTGCGCGACCTAAAGCTTTAGCTGAAACTGATCCTGACTTCTTCTTATGGGCTGCAGACTGGTTACAGATGCTGTTGCAAGCTAACCGAGATAAGCGAGTCTACAATCAGATAGCCCTGGCACAGGTTGTCTTTAAGATGTGGCTAAGGTTAGCGATTAAGGGCTGGGGGGTGACAGGGTTGACTAAAACTTACCTGTTTAAGCGACGTCTCAATGTTTGTGCATTAGCCTATTTATTGCCTCCCTATGGCTGATAATAGGGAGGTTAAGCCTAGCTCAGCGCTTTATGCCTGAGCTGCAGTAACGGACTGAAGTTGTTTGAATTGAGTGAAGGCATCGAGCACAGCTTGCATCTGCTCACGGCTATGCGCAGCGCTAACACTGCAACGTAGTAAACAGCTGCTGTTAGGAGTTGCTGGTGGAAACACCACATTGACGTAAACACCTTGGTCAAATAAGGCTTGCCACATGAATAGGGCGTTCTCTTTTTCTCCGGCATCAACCGCTATTACGGGTCCAATTTCTGGGCCTAATTCGAAGCCCATGGCCTTTAAGCCATGGTACAAAAATGTAGCGTTGTCCCATAACTTCTTTTGTAATTCGGGGCGTGCTTGCATGACGCGTAGGGCTGCACGAACGGAGCCTATAGTCGCCGGTGATGGTGAGGCCGTGAAGACATAAGGACGGCTTGAGAAGCGAACCGCTTCTAGTTGAGAATGACGGCTGACACAGAAGCCACCAAGGCCCGCTAGACTCTTACTAAAAGTACCGGTGATGAAATCAATGTCATCTTCAACGCCAAGCTCTTCAGCGAGGCCTCTGCCGGTGGCGCCTAAAACGCCTAGTGAATGCGCCTCATCGAGCATAAGCAAGGCATCATATTTGTTCTTAACTTCAACAATCTCACGGAGGGCAGCCTTGTCACCAAGCATGCTGTAGAGGCCTTCAGTGATGATTAATGCGTTAGCACTATTATCCCCTAGACGACGCAGGCGCTTGTCGAGATCAGCGGCATTATTATGTCGAAAATGAATGATGGTAGCGCCACTGAGCTTACAGCCATCATAGATAGAGGCATGACAATGCTCATCTAGAAAAATAGTGTTCTCTGGGCCAACTAATGAACAGATCATGCCAAGATTGGCAACATAACCGGTTGAAAAGACGATGCAATGCTCAACGCCATAGAATTCAGCCAAGTCACTTTCTAAGGCTAGATGCTCAGCATAAGAGCCGTTGGCCATGCGTGATCCGGTTGTACCGGTTCCGTATTGGCATGCCGCCTCATGTCCTGCCGCAATACACTCTTTATCAAAAGTTAGACCGAGATAATTATTAGTTCCAACGAGAATCTTTTTACTGCCACCAATGTCACCTTCTGTGGCGGAATAAACACGTTCAATTCTTGAGCCAATTGGGCTGCCACTTTCGTTGATTAAGCCGGAGGTTTGTTCAGCAATAGAACTCAACTTTTGCATGATACTCATAACTAAACTGTGCCTATGATTTTGTCGATTTCATTAACAAGATCTTGGATGTCATTAACCTCAGGTAAAACATTCAATGGAATTGATATATCAAAATGATCTTCAAGATTCATCATCAATTCCATGACCTTAACCGAATCAAGTTCTAAGTCTTTCATTAGTGTCGACTGAGGTGTAACTGTAATATTTTCAGGGGCAAAAGGACTCAGGATCTCAATCACGGCGGCTAGTGTTTTATTTTCGGCTGAGGGCATGTGTTTCTCTTCAATTATTTCTTTGGCTGTATATCACTTGTATATGGAGAGGATGCCCTTATTCAAGGGTATCACTGCAATCCAGTTCTCTGCGGCCAGTTCTGCTGCTGCAACCCAGTTGGGAAACCTCAGTTCAGAGAGCTTTTCTGGCGTCAGCATAGGGCTTTTACCTAATAAACGACAGATTACCACATTAACTCTAGCGGCGGTTTCAAGCAATAGTGGAGGCAGGGCTAGTAAATGAATTTTACGCTTAAATACAGAACTGCCAATAGTATGAATTTCATACCAAGAATAACCATTCTCATGACCATCATCTGGCTCAATAATCTTATGCAGACTGAGCTGCTCTAAGCTATGGCTAACTATGAGTTCTGCTAGGTCATTGATATGGATTAATGAAAAGCGATTATTTGCATTACAGGGCAGCCATAACAGGCCTCTCTGCATCCAATCAAATAGTGGTCTCATTTCTTGTTCATCACCACCATAAATAGCGGGGGGTCTGATAATGCTCCATCGGCCAAGGTGGTTTTTTTGCAGATATTGCTCGGCCTCATATTTGCTTTTTGAATAATGCGACAGCTGGGGTTGACGACTCGCTAGAGAGGATATCTGAATAAAATGAATGCTCGCTGGAGACTGCTTACAGGCATCAATGAGTGCCATTGTACCGTGAACATTATCTTCCTCAAATTCACTATAGCACTGCCCACGTACGCGACCAGCACAGTGTATTAAGGCCTCTACACCCTGCAGTAATTGGCCTAGATGTGGGCCTGGCTTTAAGTTGCCCTGGATGACTTCCAACTGATCGCTGGTTTGAAGTCTGGGCTGTTTGAAAGTATCTGGGTTGCGCACAAGGACACGAACTTTATGCCCTGATGCAATTAGTTTTTTTAAGAGTGATTGACCGACAAATCCGCTAGCCCCAGTTAGAGCAACAGTCTTATTTGAGGTGACTGCTGTGCTCACAATAGGCCTTATTAGACTATTAGCTCTGATCTAATCAGAAGATTAGATCGCTGATTTGACGGTGCTGTTGTTATCAGTCTCAGCAAGATAACCTTCACTAATACCATTTTGTTCCATGTAATCACGACGTGCTGCTGAACGCGATAATTTGCCTGAAGAGGTTCGCGGTAGGGTGTGCGGTGCAACTAGCTTAACAAAACAACGTACGCCAACACCGTTTATGACCGCTGTTTCTATACGTGAGATGAGGTCGATGCGATTATCTTCATTTCGATCTCGGCACTGCACTACAACGACAACTGTGGTGTTGCCATCAAAGTTGGGTGCAGAAAATGCTAGTGCATCGCCAGTTCTTATTTCTGGCTGTTGTTCGGCTATAGCTTCGATGTCTTGAGGCCAAATATTTCGGCCATTTACAATAATAAGATCTTTTTCTCGCCCTGTAATAAAGACACTACCATCGATCATGAAACCGATATCACCAGTATTTAGCCAGCCATTTTGTAATGTGCGTGCAGTCTCTTCACTGTTATCAAAGTAGTGCGACATAACGCTAGGGCCTGAAACATGAATTACACCGATGCTGCTATCAGCAAGTGCGTTACCTTCATGATCACGAATTTCCATGGTGTGTTCTGGTAGCGCTTTGCCGCAATCAATGAATTGAGCAATACGGGTGCTCTCTGCTGGGTCAGCCATAACTACCAAATTTTCTTCTGCTAACTTGTCACCATCAACCGTTATTATATTCAATGGTTTATCAACGTCAGCAAAACTAACAGCAAGTGTGCACTCAGCCATGCCGTAGCAAGGTAAGAATGCTTTTGCATCGAAGCCACAGTTGGATAGAATTTTTGCAAAGCGCAACATGGGTTCAGGGCGAATTGTTTCAGCACCAATACCAGCAACACGCCAGTTACTAAGATCATAATCCTTACAAGTAGCTTCACGCAGCCTGCGTTCGACTAATTCATAGCCAAAGGGTGGGCTGAATGAAATAGTGGATTTATTCTGTGACATTATTTCCAGCCAACGCCTTGGGCGCATAGCAAAATCACGAGTATCTAAATAATCAACAGAAGTTTGAGATGCGACAGGTGCTAGCATCTGTCCAACCAGGCCCATGTCATGGTAGAACGGAAGCCATGACATCAGTCGATCACTGCGGCGGATCTTGATGCCATCGTTAATGATGCGTTGTAAGTTACTCATCACTGCTTTTTGTTCAATCACAACACCACGAGGGAAGCGTGTGCTACCCGAGGTGAACTGGATGTATGCGGTATCTTCTGGATCTGCTTGATGTAACTCAATGGAGTCATCAAAGCTCTGCTCATGGAACTGTTGGATATCACCAACAAATTTCATATCAATATCTTGGCATGCTTCATTCACCATCGGTAAAACCGTCTCTGGGGTGAATACAGCGGTGGCATGTGCACTAATTAAGAGGTCGCGTGTTTTACGCACGTAAGCGGCACGGCTACCTAATTGAATCGGCACAGGTACTGGGATAGGAATCAGCCCAGCATACTGACAAGCAAAGAAACCACGCATGAAATTAGCGTTAGTCTCAGCAATAATAACAACACGATCACCAGCGACAAAGTCGAGTGCAATTAATTTTTGCGCTAATTGTTTTGATTCTGTCGCCAGACGTTTATAACTGATGCTGTCGATGAGCTGAGCGCGGCTGCCGTAAAAATTGGCGCCAGTCTCGCCTTGAGCTGCATAATCTAAAGCGGAAGCAAGGTTGTCAAAGAGGTCAGTATGGAGTGCTAGCGAGTTCTGAGTCGGTGTGGCCTTTACGGTCATAATTTGTTGAGGTCCGTATTCAATTCGGTTCTAAATCTGTGTGTAGGCGCTTAGCATCTTAGCCAGCGCTGTATCCGTAACTATTAAAAATTTACTCAGTCAATTTTTAATTGTCTAAGTCTAGCATGATTAATTTTATAGACAAAAATTCTCGAAGCGTCAAAAGTTGAGGTTTGCGCATATCGTGAGTTATCTATAATCAGCTCAGATTACAACTACGTATAAAAACATATTATACTGGAAATATAGGGAAGTTACCGTAACTAAGTGGACTTTTAGCCTCTTTTCACAGGTTTTGGCCAGTTTTCGCTTATAAAAACAGCTAAACCCTGCATTTCCTCTCTAGATAATAAAAGATCATCCGTTAAATCAGCAGGTTTTGGCCATGAACGGTCAGATAATACGTTATTCTGATAACTCCGCTTTGAGCTGTAACGAGGAATGATATGGAAATGGACATGCGGGTCGACCATCATCAACATTAAATAATTAATTTTATCGTAGTCGAAAGCTGACTTGAGGCAGACTTCAATGTCACGGATGACAGTCGTGAGTTCAGTCATTGCAGCGTCTGTTAATTCCGAAAAAGCAGTCGCATCACTTCGTTCGATCAGAATTAAAGAGCCTAAGGTGACTTGTTTAGGTCGTAACAAAACACTCCAGTGCTCAAAATGCTTTATTTCAGATTGTGGGTACTCGAACTTCGCAAGGGTCGTGTTCACAAATATTCCTAACCGGTTACTTGAAAATCATTGGGTTTTTGTTGTACAAGCACATTATTAGGTGTTTCACCTTGTCGACTAGGTGCTTATACTCTTATAGATTAAAATTTAGCACTCTTGAGAAACAAACGCACATGTTCTGGTTATCTAAAAAACATCACCTCCAAGATATGACTCTAAGTGAACTGACTGTTTCTTACATTCAGTATCCTGCGATTGTCGCTTACGCACTAATTGCATTGGCTGGCTTTTTAGTGCTGGGCATGAATAATGCTTTTAGCTGGACTCTAGTAGCCCCCGTGCTACTGATAGCTGCCCTTTATCCATTGATTTGGTACTTATTACATCGCTACGTTTTGCATAGCCGCTTTTTATATCGTTTTGAAGGTTTTGCCAAAGTATGGAAACGAATCCATTACGATCATCATCGTGACCCGAATGATCTACGCGTATTGTTTGGCGCTTTGTACACAACGCTGCCAACAGTGTTAGCCTTTAGTATTCCATTAGGTTATGTTCTTGCAGGTTTCTATGGTGCGGTTGCGTGCACGGTGTCTGGCATTTTAGTGACGATGTTTTATGAATACTGTCATTGTATCCAACATCTACATTACACGCCTAAAAGCCAATTCTTGCGTAATATGAAGCGATTACATCTACTGCATCACTTCCGTAATGAAAAGGGTAATTATGGGATCACTAACTTTTTCTGGGACAGAGTCTTTAGGACGCATTACGATAAGGGTAATAATGTCGAGAAAAGTGAGACGGTCTTCAATCTGGGTTATACCGATAGTGAGATCAGTCAGTATCCATGGGTGGCGCAAATTAGCAAAGCTCAAGAAGAACGGTAGAGATCCAATATCTCTCTATCTTGGAGAGATAATTTGAGCATAGAACTAGAGTCGTTTGATAACACTGATGGACGACGTAAAAAAGAATTTGTAAAACTGCCCTCCGAAATCATGCGGGACGATCCAAACTGGGTTAGTCCTCTACTTGTCGAGCGTCTAGCTCAACTACACCCCAAACATCCTTTCTTTAAGCATGCCAAAGCTCGTTTTTGGTTATTGAAGCGTGACGGTCAGAATATTGGACGCATCAGTGCGCAGGTTGATCAGTTGGCTTGGCAGCACGATATGCCAGGGATGGGTTTTATCGGCAATTTTGATTGTATTGATGGCGTAGAAGTTGCCAAATGTTTATTTTCTGCAGCTGAAGTGTGGTTATCAGAAAATGGTTGTGATCAGGTGCGAGGCCCATTTAGCCTTTCAATTAATCAAGAGAGTGGCTGTTTGATTGATGGTTTTGATACACCGCCATTCCCAATGATGGGTCATGCGATGCCTTACTATCAGGCGTTATATGAAGCTAATGGTTACGCAAAAGCTAAAGATTTGTATGCTTGGAAGAGTGATGCCGATCGTAGTTTCCCAGCAGCGATGCAACGTATTCTGAGTCAACACAAAGGGCGCTGTGTGATGCGTGATTTCGACCGTAAGCACTATAAGCGTGACCTACTTATAATGCTGGATCTATTTAATGATGCGTGGCGGAAGAATTGGGGCTTTATCCCTTTTACTGAGGAAGAATTTCTTTTGATCGGTAAAGAGATGATGCAAATTGTGCCCACGGATTTTATCAAATTTGCTGAAGTTGAAGGCAAGGCGGCCGCCTTTGTTGCTTACATTCCTAACATCAACAGCCTAATAGGAGACTTGAAAGGTAAGCTCTTTCCCTTTGGTTTCTTAAAGCTGCTTTATCGGCTGCGCTTTGCACCAGCAAAGTCTGGGCGTATCGCTTTGATGGGGATACGGCAAGAGTTTCAGAACTCGCTGATGGGTTCAACGCTAACCTTTATGCTGCTGCATGAACTGCATCTGTCGACTGTGGCAAAGGGCTATAATACGGTAGAGATGTCTTGGGTCTTAGAGGATAACAAGCGCTTAAATAAGGTAATGCAATCTACGGGGGGTAAGCGCTATAAAACCTACCGTGTTTTTGAAAAGAAGCTAATGAGTAAGCCGGATGAATAAATGGAATGCAGTCGTTCTCGCAGGAGACCGTGGACCGAATGATCCCTTGTTACAAGCTGCTGGGGTTACATGCAAAGCTGCCGTTCGCTTTTCTGGGCAGACACAGCTATCGCGGGTTATAGCGGCTTTAGTAGAAGCTGAGCATATCGGACATATTACGATTGTTGGCCCGGATAGTGAGGTTAGTCAGCCACATGCCTGTATTCAGGAACTAGCCGAACAGTATCAGTTTGATTATTTAGCTAAGGCTGAAGGCCCTAGTCTAAGTGCGCTCAAAGGCTTGCAACATAGGCAAGGCTACCCCTGCTTGATAGCAACCTGTGATGTGCCGTTTATTACCAGTCAGGCGATTGATGAATACTGTGTGGCAGCCGATGACAGTGATGCAGACTTTGTGGTGGCTGCAGTACCGCATGAGTCCATTATAAAAAAGCTACCCACCATTCGTAAAACAACCTACACATTCGAGCAGCGTTTACTGTGCTTTTCTAGCCTGTTTGCGGTGCGCAGTCATGCCGGTAAAGAGGCCTTGCACTTCTGGCGAGAGATGGAAGAAAAGCGAAAAAATCCATTACAGATTATTGCTAAATTAGGGATGATTAACTTGATCAAGTATAAGTTTGGCAAGATGACACTTGCACAGGCTTCTGCCTATTTATCAACGCTTAGCGCAGCACATGTAGAAATTATCGTGCGTGACGCCCCAGAGATTTCGGTGGATGTTGATTCCGTTGCCGATTATGAGCTGCTGCAGCGCTATCTTTAAGCGCCTAGCCTTAGCCTTGCTCTGCCCATTTGCTTACCATCGCTCTGGCGAGCTCTAGATCATGTACGAAATCTAGTTCAGTCCAGTCTAGCCCCTGAATCGATATGGTTCCGACATTACCACTGGCAGCCAATTCATCAATCACCGATAAATACCAACGGCTTAAGGCTTCAGGCTGATGCATGTCATGACAGATTTGGTCACGAAAAAGTGTTGCACCCTCGCTAGAAAATTTCATAGCGCCGATTGATTCAGCATTGACCTGTTCTAAGGGTAGCTTTTTACCAATTCTGAGAATACGCCCCTGATGATGGCTGATCTTCATATCATCATCGTCATAAGCAGGCTTTTCATCACTGGCTAGCGTGATTGGATAATTATCGGCACGGATGAGTTTTTCAATGATGGCTGCTTCAAACAGGGTGTCACCATTTAAAATCATGAATTCACCGTGTAATTCCTCACGCGCCATCCAGCAGCTTGCGAGGTTATCGGCAACTTCATAAAAGGGGTTGTATAGCGTGCGGACTCGACTAGAGTCATAATTTTTTCGTAAGACCTGCTCAACGTCAGTAGCGGCATAGCCAACGACGACCACTATCTCATCGACACCCAAACCTAGTAGCGTATCAATCTGATATTGGATGAAAGGCTTTTGGCTTAATTCCAGTAGGCATTTTGGGGTAGACTTGGTATACGGCAGAAGACGACGTCCTTGCCCAGCGCTGAGGATGATAGCTTTCATGGAAATGATGTAATTAAAGTTCTGGGTTAGTCTACCCTGAAGCCCTATGCCGTGCTACATGTCAGTGACGCTAATACGAATGTAAGTTGCTGGATTGGAAACAGCGATAATGAGAGATTAACCTTGATTGTCCGAGCTTATTTAAATAAAGAAATTTTAAGCCCACTGCTTACTATCAGCTTGATTCTATCAGTGCTTATGGTCAGCTTTAGTGCCTTGAGCTTACTTGCAGACCCCATGAGTAGCCTCATTCCAGCTGCGTTGTTAGCGCAGATGATCTTTGCTAAGACCATCGCTTCATTTGAGTTATTTCTCCCACTGGCCTTATTTATTACCCTGCTAATGGGTTTAGGCAGGCTCTATAGCGAACAGGAAATTAGTGCATTGCAGGCCGCTGGTATGGGCGTTTCTGGCTTAATAAGAACATTCTTACCGCTGATTGTTGTGTTGACGATGATCACCGCAATACTGACAACGATGGTGCGCCCATGGGCCAATCAGCTGCGGTATGAAGTTCAGTATGAAGCGACTGAGAGCTATGATTTTGAGCGTCTAGAAGGTGGCTATTTCTATGAAAGTGAAGACACGGGTCGCGTTTACTTCACTAAAAAGCTAGGTTCAGGTGAGGTAAAAGAAGATATCTTCATGTATGAAGGTGCTGACGATAACAGTCAGATTATCATTGCTAGAGAAGGGCTACAGCTATCATCCAGCGACGGTAATAATGGCAGCCTGAAGTTTACAGAGGGTAGCGCCTATAGGCTCTCTGATGACGGCAATGATCAGGTGATTAATTTCCAAGAGATGATCTTGCATCCCGATATCAAGCAACGTGAACCATTGGGCTATAAACGTAAAGCGACATCAACCCTACAGCTCTGGAAAAGTGATAATGCGAAGGATATCGCTGAGTTGCAGTGGCGTTTAACGATGGTGGCTAAAACCTTTTTGCTGGCTTTATTAGCCATATTTTTAGCTAAAACCTCACCGCGCAGAGGTCGTTATGGCATCTTAGTTTTAGGCTTGTCTCTTTTCTTGTTAGTGCATGCTGGAAGTCTGGTGCTCATGACGTGGATTGAACAAAGTCTAATTTCCAGGCTGCCGGGGCTTTGGCTGAGTGTCATGGTATTGGCTGTAATCACAGCGCTTAGTGGCTATAGGAAGGCTTAGATTATGTGGATTTTGAGACTCTATTTAGCGCGTAATGTACTCCTTGGCTTTGTTATTACCGCGCTCATTATTGTTGGGCTATTTTCGATCATTCTCTTGATTGAAGAATTAGATGATATTGGTACAGGTCACTATAACTTGAGTATGTCACTGCGTTACGTCTTACTTCATGTACCGATGATATTGAATGATTTTGCTCCGGTAATCAGTTTGATTGCCGCAGTTGTTGTCTTGGGTGCCTTAGCAGGGAAGCATGAATTGATTGCCATCCAAAGCTTAGGCGGGACACCGAGAAATATAACCAGCAGTGTCTTGATCGCAGCAGCATTGATAATGAGTCTGATGTTAATCAGCGCTGAGTATGTGGTGCCTAAAACACTTCAACACGCGCAGATAGAAAAAACCCTAGCTACGCTTGGCCAAGGTGATTTTGTCAGTCAGTCGGGATATTGGGCGCAACTAGATGGCCAGTTTATCCATATTAAAAATATTAAAGAAGGTCGTAAACCTTATGATATTGAAATCTTTGAGTTCACTGTTGATTATCAGTTGCAACGATACTTGATTGCCAGCTATGCCGATATTCAAAGCCAAGATCAATGGCTTTTATACAATGTCAGTGAAAGGATACTAGTCGGTGAGAGGATGCAGAAAAAGCATCATGATGTGCTGCCATGGCAGTCTTTTCTATCGGCTCAACAGTTGGGTGTGATTATCTCTAGCCCACAGGCGCTATCGATCACTGATCTTAATAAATTTGTCAAAGGCCTGAAGCAACGAGGCGAAAAGTCTTATCCGTTTGAAGTCTTGTTTTGGCAGAAGCTGATGTCACCGCTAGCCGCAGGTATTATGATCATCTTAGGGCTGTCATTTGTTTTTGGGTCACAAAGACAGATCAGTACAGGGCAGAGGATTACGTTGGGTGTTCTCACAGGGATGAGCTTTTATGTCCTAAGCCAAATCATCAACCATCTTGGCTTTGCACTCGCTTGGCAGCCGGTCTTTGTGGCTGGCTCACCTAGTATGATTGCCATTCTAGCTTTACTATTACTCACATACCTACGCAAGCTTAGGACTTAGAGTGCTGTTCGCTTACTGTTAACAAATAAACCTTGCTTGGCATCATAGGCAAAGTCTTGGTAAGACAGATGCCATTGTTTATCGCTCTGGCGCACTTCAAACACTAGGTATTGGGCACGATAAGGTTGTGCCTGACTGACGCTACTACATGAGGCGGCTCCAACAACTGGAATACTTCGTTCTTCATCTATCTGTAGGCGGTCATGAAAACGACTATGTGCATGGCCATGCAAGATTAACTCAACCGGTGTATCGATTAAGGCATCTATGAGTTCTTCTTGGTTAATTAATTCTTTGCGCGCTTTGACATGATGCTTACTGACTGGATGATGAATCAACAGCACCTTGCATAAGCTAGCCAGCTTTGGGTCTTTTAATAGTATCTTGAGCTTACTGATTTGTGCGGAGCTGATCTTTCCTGTTGCTCTAAACCAAGGGGCAGCAAAGACACTGGAAAGGCTGATGAAGGCGACAGGCCCACGGATACGGACATGTGGGTAGACATTATTCAATGTATTTAAGGCATCTTGTTCTAAGGCCTCACCGGGTTCAGTCATGTCATCACCGAGCATGTATGGCTGCCAATGATGAAAAGAGTGCTCCCAGCGTGTATTCACATAGAGATCATGATTACCTGGAATGACAGTGACATTGTCAGCGCTAGAAATCTGTTCTAACCAGCTAGCAACTTGTTTGAATTCATCTTCTAGGCCGATATGGGTAAGATCCCCAGTGACCACATAATGGTCAATTTGTTGCTGCTTTAACTGCGCTATGGCAATTTCAGCAATTTCACGTTTATGCGAGTTACGACGCCTTTTTAGCCATGATAAATAGCCCAGAATGCGCTTATTGAAGAGCTCTAAGGCTGACGCATTTTTAAGGTGTGAAAGATGAGGGTCTGAAAGTTGCGCGAATCGGAAAGACTCATTAGCATGCGCTCCTTTTTTAGTGGTATCGTGATTCGAATTATTAGTCATCTCAGTGTCGATTCAGTCTCTTGATTGTCTTGACCATAACAAAAATAAAGCAGATATGTACTACCATCTTGTTAAACAATGTGACGTGCCTCTTTGGGGAGTCAGTCCAGAACAGCGAATCGCAAAAAATCTGCGGAAATTAGGCGCTTTCGAGCAGCTAGATGATCTTAGATTGTTGCAGCCGGATGATGCCGTTTTAATATTACGTCTAGACTATCTATATGACGCTTACTTGCTGTCTAAAATTATCTCACAAACACATACTAGCAGCAGCACTCTGCTGACTGATTCAAGTGATGACAAGGTGGTTGCCGCCTGGACTTCAGCAGCCGCAGCACCAGCCTTATTAGCTCGAATTGAGAAGGAAGACTCAGCGCAAGAAATTGCTCAGGATGCGGGGGAGGCGGTCTCACTATTTTCGCCAGAAGCATTAACCGGGGGCTATGACCCTAAATTGCGCAAATTCAATCTATCGCATGTGGTTAAGGTGGTGGCAGAGGATCAAGTGCAGATAGAAAACTACCTCTATGATAAATCTTATAAAGGCATTACTGATTTTGTCACTAAATGGTTATGGCCAGCTCCTGCGAGATGGGTGGTAAGACGTTGTGTGGAGATGAATATCAGTCCCAACAAGGTGACATCTTTTGGCTGGATACTGACTGTTATTGCCGGTGTACTCTTTTACCAAGGGCAGTTTGCACTTGGTCTATTAGCGGCATGGCTGATGACTTTCTTAGATACCGTAGATGGTAAGTTGGCACGCGTGAGCTTGCAGTCAAGTAAGCTTGGGCATTGGATGGATCATGGTTTAGATATTATACATCCACCCATATGGTACTGGTGTTGGGCGATGGGTTTAGGGCTGAATGAGCTCGATATTTTTGGGCGGGTTATGATGCTCGATCACCTTTTTATAGTGATGTTACTGGCCTATGTTGGTGGACGATTATTTGAGGGCTTATTCCAGATCTCATTTGATAATATTGAGATCTTCTGCTGGAAGCCAATCGATGCGTATCATCGCTTATTCACAGCAAGACGTAATCCTTGCATAGTCTTGCTGAGCATCGCGCTCTATTTGATGAACGCTGAAGCTGGCTTTATATGGGTTGTACTGTGGAGTGCCTTATCAACTATTTTGCTCGCGCTACGCTTTATACATGCCTCTTTCTATCGTTTATTTATCGGTCGTTTACGTCCATGGATTGAAGACGTCGATGCAGAACAAGCAAAGTCTTCACGGGTGATTCAATGGTTTACTGGGCGCCAAGCAGACACTACTATTGCCTCGCTGATTAAACGCTCAAACAGAAGATAAACTAATATGGACTCTGCTATTTTAATCACAGCCATTAGCAATCCTAATAGTGGCTTGAATAAGCGTGGTCAGTTCCAACGTTTTTGTGATGTCGTTGCAGCTTATCCACAGGTTCAGCATGAGGTGACGCGTGCAGAAAGTGATATGGATGGTGTCTTAGAGGCCTGTCAGTCTGCAGCGGTTCCAGTCATCATTATTAATGGGGGTGATGGCACCTTACATAAGGTGCTGAGCTTTTTGTCACGATCCGCCGCACAAGGTTATGCGCCAAAACTTGCTGTGGTACGAGCTGGTACAACCAATATGACCTTTGGTGATATCGGCTTCAATGCCGGTTTGAACGAGCTATTTAACGACCTTTTGGCCTATGTCTCAGGTGAGAAAAATAAAGTTAAGGAATGCTCAAGACCTATCTTGCGGATGCGTATTCCCGCGGAGAACAGAGAAGTCTGTGGCATGTTTTTTGGTGCCGGAGCTGTCTACTCAGGTATTTTATATTGTCGACAGAATATTCATTCACGCGGTATTGCCGGTGAGTTGGGGCCAACATTAGCCGTGCTTCGCTATCTTTTAGATTGGGTAACCCGTGGCAAACTGATCCAATCTGCGATGGCAGAAGTACATCATGGTCAGCAGCTAATCGCCAAGGATGAGTTTTCAGTGATTCTTGCCTCTACTTTAGAGCGCCTTATTGGTGGGATTTATCCGTTCTGGGGTAAGGCGCAGTCTGAAAATGAATTAGCACTAACCTTGATCAAAGTGAATTCAAAAAAATCAGTACTAGCCAGCCTGCGCATATTATGGGGCCGTGCTCCGCGTGTTAATGATCAGGGTTATATCAGTCTCAAGCTAGCTACAGTTAGATTGATGATTGCAGGTGGCTTTACTCTTGATGGTGAGTTGTTTGGTGGCGAAGATAAAACAAGTGAAGTTTGGCTTGATGCTAATACAACGGCATATTTCCTGACGCGATGAATAACGTTAATACAACAGCATTGTTTCAACATCTTGATAAGCAGCTCATTACGGTGAGTGATGAAACCTTGATGGCATTTACTAACGCACTAAAAGCCAAGTTTGGTTCATCATTGCGTACAGTTATGTTTTATGGCTCATGCCTGCGTAGCCGACAATATAACGCTGCGATGTTGGATTTCTATGCGGTTGTCGATGACTATAAGGAAGCGTATGACTCGAAAACGCATGCCTTGCTTAATGCTTTTTTAGCGCCAAATGTCTACTTTCAAACAGTAGAAATAAACGGTCTAAAAGTACAGGCCAAGTATGCAGTGCTATCAGAAAAAGATCTACTGCGACAAACCTCAGTGCGTGCTTATCACTCTTATTTCTGGGCGCGTTTTGCGCAACCGTTTGCATTAATTTATGCGTTTGATGAGCAGGCGCGGCGTCAGGTTGTTCAAGCCCAACTTAACTCAATCACGACGATATACACCCAGGCTATTGGCTTATTCGATGGTCTGCCAACAGCGCAAGAGTTCTGGGTAGAGGCTTTACAAAAGACCTATGCTGCTGAACTGCGTGCTGAGAGCAAGGCGCGTGCAAGCCTCATTTATGATGCGAATAAAAGGCATTATGACGACGCCTTCAATCACTTGTTAAGTGCAGGCTTTAGTCACTCTTCTAAGGCATCAGGGTGGACCGCATTGAATTGGGTTATACGCTCAGTTTGGGGCAAGTTACTGTCTATAGCTCGCTTACTTAAAGCAGCAACCACCTTCGAAAATGGCGTTGATTACTTGGCTTGGAAAATAGAGCGACACAGTGGCGTCCGCGTTGAAATAAATGACCGACATCGCAAGCATCCTCTCATTTATTGCTGGCCAATACTATGGCGACTTTGGCGGGCAGGGGCGGTTCGATAGCACTTTGTGCGTTGATTAATTAACGTTATAGTATAATAATACAATTAATTAGAGTCTACTGTATCATCTAAATTATATCGGCCAATTGAATCTCAATCCCATCAAAATATTGAGGATGCATTAAAGAAGGGGTTCGGTAAGGATCGGATTGACCGGCTAAGAGGTTAATTTATTATGGAGTTGATTGATTACAATAAGATTAGACTTAAAAAATTGATGATTTTATATGGTAAGCCCTCTAATAAAGTGGCTACCTTAATTGCAACGGTAACGGGAGATCATCTTTCTACACGAACAGTGCAGTCATGGAGTGCTTCACCTAGCTTAGTGAGTGCCCGTCCCTGTCCTGGCTGGGCCCTGTATATTCTTGAGAATGAACTGCAGATGTTAGCGGAGGAGGGAGATATCGCCCCATTATTACTCTCTAATTATCCTAAGCCTTTAGATTGAACTCTCTGTGTGATTTTCAAAAACGTGTTTTGAGTAGGGATGCCTTTGTCTTAGATGAGTGGTATGGCATTAAATAGCCTTCTTCTCTATTTTGTAAATCACTTAATAAGCAGGTTTCTTGCTTAAGCATTCTCTAGCTCCTCTCTAGATTATTTAAATCAGGCACCTAGCAGTGGTGTTAAGACTGATTCAGTACTATCAGGCCCACATATAGCCGACTTTCGTTGATTAATGATAAGGCAGCGACACCAATAAGGTGACTTAATCAGCTTGGATTTAAGATTTTAATTCTATTCGACTGAGTTTTTGCTGTTTAAATTACACTAGGCTGCGCACATTTTGTTGTCATCGTGAATTATTTTAATGCCGTACATCTTAAGTGCGGCTTGTTGATTACACCGGGCTGCTATGAGTAATTACCCGTTATCTACGGCTGTGCAAAGCCAATTACTGAACAAGATGTTGTATGGACTGGGCATGGACGCTATAGGGGTGTATAGGGTATTTATAGTGGGTAAGATATAAACATTATGTACAGAGTGCTATTTTGTTAGTAATATATCTAAACTTACTTTATACACATAGAGATTATTATGCAGACTCAAATTGCTAACGACGAATACAAAATTGGTGCAGTTTCCAAAATTACCGGTATTGGTACGGAAACATTACGTGCGTGGGAACGACGATATAAAGCCGTTGTTCCAAAACGCTCTGAGTCTGGAGATCGTGTCTATGATGCTGATAATTTATCTAAGCTGTTCATGCTGAAAAATCTAGTCGATGTCGGTAACTCTATTGGTACCATAGCGCATCTATCGCTATCAGAACTTAAGGTGAAATGGGAAAATTCTAATCAAGCGGCTAATAGTATGAAATGGGAGGATATTGATAATGCCCAACCACGTGAATTCAGTCGCACACAAAAATGTAGGGTTTTACTTCTTGGTGAAGAGTTTCCACTGCGTGTTTTAGACGGAATGTCAGATTTTGAAGGCATTGAGGTTGTTGACCAACCCATCGGCTTGGATGAGTGGTCAGAAACTAAAGATGATCACCCCGTACATGTTGTTATTATTGAGCGGCCAACAATCAATGAAGACACGCGTGAATATATATCACAGATTCTCAAGCGCACAGGCGCATGGCATGTCGTCGCATTATATGGCTTTGGATCTCAGTCAGAAATTAATAAATTACAGAGTCCACAAGTAAGTGCTATTCGTTCTTCAATAGACGTCTATGAACTAGCTCGTCTCTGTGTTGACCGTGTCGGTGGTGATTCCAAATTTGTTACAACCACTGCAGTTGGCACCGTTTACATGGAAGAGTCGATACCGATGAGACGCTATAGTTCTAAGCAATTAGAGAGCCTTTCACGTTTCCCAACATCAATTCAATGTGAATGCCCACAACATATATCGGATCTAATTAAAAACTTAGTTGCCTTCGAAATCTACAGTGCTGAATGTCAGAATAAAGATGATGATGACGCTAGAATGCATGCTTTCTTACATGCAACAACAGCTCAATCACGTGCGATTCTTGAAGATGCTTTAGCGCATTTATTGAAGCATGAGAACATTAGTATTTAGTTTTAAAATACTTTTTCATAGTCAAAAAAAGACCCGCTTAAGCGGGTCTTTTTTTGACTGGCTTTTAACTTTGAAAGGTCTAGTTAATAGCACCTTGCTCAAAATCAACTTCAATTTCAACATCACTCTGAAGACGTGTTTGACAGGCGAGAACCATGCCTGATTTTAACTGCGCTCCATCAAGGACATAGGCAAAGTCATTTAAAGCCTTAATCTTTCCTTTTTTTACCGTTGCACGACAGCTGCCACAGCTTCCTACACGGCATTCATGTGGCCATTTTACACCTGCATTCATTGCTGCTTGCAGAAGGTTAATACCGCCTTTAACTTCAAAGCTTTCACCGGTGTTTAATATTGTAGCTGTGTAATCTTTCTTTTTGCCAAATCCGAACATGTCTTAAATCTCCAAATGTAAATTATTAAATTATTTTAGAAGCCGGATTGTTTGCCGGTCATCATCCAAGTGTAAAAGTTTTGGATATATTGCTAATCAGTGTGTGTCGCTTTTAATTACTTTCTAGTTGATATGCCAAAGGGTAGATAGGCTGGGCACCAAGCGAAAAGTCCTGTCATAACGGGTATTACACCTAATGCACCCCACCAAGTGGGTTGTGCAATACCTACGCCGACAATAAACATGCCCACTAAAATTCGTGCCATACGTTCAGTATCGCCAACGTTACAATTCATTTTACTGCCTTTGTGTTTTGACTGTGTACACAGTATAACTTACTTCACCTGTATATTGATTATTCAATACAGGTTGTACATAGCTTGTATAGCTATAAACGGCTGATTACAGGTGGATTATCCCTAACCCACCTGTTTTTTAGTTACAAATGAATAGCTAAAGGTTTATTTCGTATAGGTAATGAACATATCAAAGCGATTTACTTACCGGCATCGGCGACTAAGTTGACGGCCTCAATACCAGCGATAGCGCAGGCTTCATCATTATCTGAGGTGTCACCAGTAATGCCTACTGCAGCAATAACATCACCAGAGGCGTTTCGAACTAAAACACCACCGGGTACAGGAACCAACTTTTGATCGGCTAAGCCAATTAAAGAGTTCATAAACATTGGGCGATCTTCACCAATATTGAATAGTGTGCGTGATGACATCCCTAGCGCTAATGCACCCCATGCCTTACCAAAGGCGATCTGTGGTCGAAAGAATGTTGCCTTGTCAGCGCGTTGCATGGCTTGTAGATGGCCACCGGCATCTAAGACAACAACGGTTAAAGGAGCTAATCCGAGTTCCGCTCCTTTAGTGAAAGCATTTGCAATGATGGTGTTGGCTTGTTCTAGGCTTAGTTGTGAGCTCATGATGTTGATTCCTAAAGTTTAGTTTAACTGTAACTGCTGAAAATTATGAGCGCTAGAGTACTGTCGATTGCCCTCAGTTGCTAGTTTATTAGTTTAAATAAGTAGTTCACGCAGCACTTTTCGCATTCTCAGACGAGTGATGAGCTGCTGTCATCTGTCTGCAACATCGCTCTTTGATGCTCACATTGAGCATTAGTATCAAAGCATGCCATACATGGAATAAGATCAGGGCAACATGCCAAGCGGCTTGATGCTATTTAATGACTGCACGCTGGCAATACGAATTCTCAATGCGTTAAACTGACTAGATGCACCTTGGAGCATTGGCGCTGGCTTTGAACAGGGCTGGTTACTCAATTCCTTTTACTGATTGTTTGAGATGGCTGTGACTACTGAACAAATTAAAAATCAATTTAATCGCTTAAATAGAGGTATTAACCTAAGTATTGTGGTGTTAATACTGCTGGTCTCTTTATTGCTTTGGAAACTAGGCTACACCTCGGGTGGTGAGCAATCTCTGTGGATCGGTATTGCGTTGATGTCACTGGCGCTGCTCTTTGGCAAGATTCCACATATCTGTTTTATGCTGATGCGCAGACAGGCGGGCACTGAGGGTGATGAATTGCTCAAGATGAGTTGGCCAGCCTTTAAAGATTGGATGCGGCAAAACAGTTAAACCCTGCAGGCTAATACTGCACTGCACCAGTGTTGTATATGTGAATAGCGTTTAAGTCTTGTTCACGCCTTGTTTGAGTGGTTGAATGTCAGCCTAATTTATATAAGGGATAGGAATGAAAGCTTTATTACTTGTGGCACATGGAAGTCGTCGAACAGTATCTAATATTGAAATTGCAGTGGTGGCCACCTCACTTAGAAAGCAAGTGGGCGATGACTTCGCACTGACAAGGCATGCCTTCTTGGAGATTGCGCAGCCCTCTATTCCTGATGCTATTGATGAATTGATTGCAGATGGTGCAGATGATATTACGGTGCTGTCTTACTTCCTCTCTGCGGGAAGACATGTGCGTGAAGATGTGCCCGCTTTTGTTGAGGCTAAGCGAACACAGTACCCAGAGGTTAAGCTTTCCTTATCACCTTACCTTGGTCAGGCTCCTGACTTGATTGAGGTCTTGCATCGTCTAGCTAAAACCTAGGCAAGACTAACTTAAAAGATCCTTTATCTGCACTGGTTGGTAAGGAGTAGAGCGGATCTTGTCGTGTCTGTTCATACGGTAGTCGGTAAAGCCTTCACTATCTGAAAAGTGTAGGAAAGGGTTACCTTCGATCTGCTCTTCTATGCTTGAGCAACTTGCACAGGAGTAATTATGGCCAGGGTGAAGTAGCATCTTGGCGGGTAACTCGTGCTTCATCTTCTGCAAAGTCTTAAACATATTTTCTGGGTTGCTGCCGTCTAAATCACAACGACCACAGCCAAAGACAAAAAGAGTGTCACCGGTAATGATGTCATCCTCTAACTGATAGCAGGCTGAGCCTGGCGTATGCCCAGGGGTGTGCAAGATATTAAGGGCTGTGCGCCCTAGTTGAATTTGATCACCACCAGCATGCAGGCTAGGTCGTTGTAATTCTGCCTGCCAGAAATCAGCCTCAGCCTTGAGTAAGTGCAGCTCAGGGTCATATTGCTGCAAGATCTCTTCGACGCCATTAATGTGATCATCATGACTATGAGTCAGCAATATGTCGCTAACCTTGAGCTGATGCTGGCTGACGTAGTCATGAATGGGCTGCATATCCCACGCGGGATCGACTATAGCAGTGCGTTTACTATCCCGATCAATGATCAGGTAAACAAAGTTTTGCATGGGACCCAGTTCCATACTGACGATTTCATAGGGTTTATTCATAACGAGTTCTCCAACGGCTTGTAATATTAGCTAGGGAATTGCATATTTCCAAGTATGAATGCGCATATAACAGCAACAACCTTGGATGATTTCATTAGTGAAGATTTACTTTGTTTGTCTATCGGTTTAAATCCGTCTATTCCTTCAGTAAAAGCAGGTTACTATTTTGCTAATCCAAGGAATCGCTTTTGGTCAGCACTGAATGCCGCTAATATTCTTCCTGAAACGCTTGATCGTTCGCTAAGCAGTCAACAGCGATTGCAGACAGAATATAGGATTGGTTTTACAGATGTCGTGAAACGTCCTAGCCGCATGGGGCATGAACTTAGGGCGGCTGATTTTAGGCGTGATGCACCGCTTCTCAGAGAGAAGATAGAGCATTATCAACCCATGCTACTTTGGTTTCATGGCAAGATCGCAGTGACTAAATTTTTTACCTATGCCTATGGTCTAAAGCGCGATTGGGATTGGGGCTTATGCTCAGTGCCTGAGCTAGCTGCCCCCGTGTTGATTACGCCTAATCCAAGCCCTGCTAATGCAGCCTATAGCCTGCAAGACATCAGCGAGCAGTATCAAGCTTTAGCGCCATTTCTAGTTGAACGTTAGTATCGAATTCGAGGATATCTAGATTACAGCTGCTGTTATAATATGACCTTAGTGAATCTTTTATAGTGAAAATTTGTCATAGGGCTTTATCTAGAAGTTGCCTATGATGTTTTCGATGCGCATTAATGCTTAAAGAGAATTTAGAATAATGACTTATCGCCGGTATCACTTACTAATTGTGCTGTTAGTTTTAGCGGCTCTCGCATTTGCTGTGTTTTATCTTGAGGATGTACTCTTTCTAGACCCCTGTCCCTTATGTTTGGTCGATAGAGCACTTTTACTACTCATTGCAGGGCTAAGTGTGATGGCTTGGCTACAGCATCCACAGGCTGTTGGGCGAACTATTTATGGCGTACTATCAGGCTTGGTTGCAAGCACCGGCGTGGTTGTAACGCTGCGCCATATTTGGCTGCAGGGGTTACCCCCTGAACAGGTGCCGGAATGTGGCCCAGGTCTTTATTTTATGTTGGATGTGATGTCCTTAGAGGATGTCTTTGGACAGGTTTTTAATGGCTCAGGTAGCTGTGCTGAAGTGAGTTGGACCTTTTTGGGTCTATCCATTCCAGAGCAAACTCTTGGTTTATTCACTCTCTTGTTACTGATTAATATCGTGGTAGTTCGTTTGCCCCGAAATACTAATAAGTTATAAAGCGTAGGTGTCTGAGACAGTCATCCACGATATAATTGCTTATTTTTCGCCCAAAATACCCCGATAAAGCGACAACCGTATGACCGAAAGTATTGCTATAAAAGCATCACATAGAATGCCTCCTGCCAGTAAATTAGTCACCCTGGTGGGCGACTATGGAACTGCTGACTTCAAACTGCATCGCGGTGGGCTTCTACAAGAGGTGGTCATTGCTTATGAATCGTGGGGTTCACTATCAGACAATCACGATAATGTGATTTTAGTATTTGGTGGTCTCTCACCATCAGCACATGCTGCATCATCTCTTGAAGATCCCAGTCGTGGCTGGTGGGAATTCATGATTGGCCCCGGTAAGCCTATTGATAGCGATCGTTTCTATGTGATCTGTGTTAACTCTTTCGGTAGTTGTTTTGGTTCAACTAATCCTTCTTCAATCAATCCACAAACGGGACAGTGCTATGGCTTGGACTTTCCTGATGTCAGTATTGAGGATATTGCCAAATCAGCACATCACGCCCTCCAAGACCTAGGTATTGACCACTTACATGCCGTCGTTGGTGGCTCTATGGGAGGGATGTCTTCATTGGCTTATGCCTTGATGTACCCCGATGAGGTCGATCATTTAATATCTATTTCAGCAGCAGCACGTGCCTTGCCTTTCACTATTGCTGTGCGTTCATTACAGCGTGAGATTATCCGTTGTGATCCAGGCTTTAAGAATGGCCAATATAATGCGGATGAAGAACCGACACATGGCATGATGCTGGCGCGCAAGTTAGGGTTAATGTCATATCGTGCATCTGAAGAGTGGCATCAACGCTTTAACCGCGCACGTGTTAGCCCTGACCGAAAATCAGATGAGCGCTTCGGTATTGAATTCGAAGTGGAGTCTTATCTAGATTACAACGCAAAGAAGTTTGTGCGTACGTTTGACGCCAACAGCTATCTTTACCTATCACGGGCCATGGATCTATTTGATGTTGCTGAACATGGTGGCTCAGTGAATGCTGGATTGGCTAAAATTCAGGCCAAGAGTAGCCTTATAATTGGTGTTGAAACTGATATCTTATTTCCTGTGCAGCAACAAGAGGAATTAGCTGAAGGTATTCAAAGGGCAGGGCGAAAGGCCGAATATATCCAGTTGAACTCAATCAACGGGCATGACTCTTTCTTAGTCGATGAAGCTCACTTTGGTCCTGTGGTGCGAGATTTCTTTGCACAAACCTAAGGTTTCGAAAAACCTTGTTGCAGGGTTAAATCGCTAAATCACCAGCCCCAAGCAAATGCTGTGCTTGAGGCGGGTGAGTGTCATCTGCTCTACATCCGCGCGATAAGCGTCTAGCTTAGCGTTTATCTGTATCGACGTAATCGCGTTCAGCTGAGCCTGTGTATAACTGGCGAGGACGACCGATACGATTCGTTGGATCAGACATCATTTCCATCCAGTGAGAGAGCCAGCCAACGGTGCGTGCTAGCGCAAATATCACGGTATACATACTGCTAGGGATGTTCATCGCTTTGAAGATAATACCTGAATAGAAATCTACATTGGGGTATAACTTACGTTGAATGAAGTAGTCATCTTCTAGGGCAATCTTTTCTAGATCCATGGCCGTCTTCAGTAGAGGCTGATTAGGATTGTCTTCACCCATTTCATTTAAGAGGTCATGACAGATAGTCTGAATGAGTTTGGCCCGTGGATCATAGTTCTTATAGACGCGATGACCAAAGCCCATCAAACGGAATCGATCAGTCTTATCTTTGGCTCGAGCAATATAGTGATCAAGTTCTTTGCCTGAAGAAACGATTTCATTGAGCATGCTAATAACAGCCTCATTAGCACCACCGTGAGCGGGTCCCCAGAGTGAACCGATACCTGCAGCGATAGCTGCGTAAGGACTTGCTTCTGAGCTGCCGGTTAAACGCACCGTTGAGGTTGATGCATTTTGCTCATGGTCAGCATGCAGGATCAAAATCAGGTCCATGGCGCGAACCATGGTCTTCGACGGTGTATAAGAACCATCTTTAGAACCAAACATCATGCGTAGGAAGTCTTCGGTGTAGCCACTCTTTGGGTCTGAGGTAAGGAACTCTTCACCTTGCTGATGCTTATAAGTCCATGCAGCTAGCGTTGGCATCTTTGCGATTAAGCGATGTGCTGCTAAGCGACGGGCCTGATCATCATGCACATCAACCTCGTCATTGTGTTTTGCAGCTAACGCGCCGACTGCTGAGATGAGCATCGCCATTGGGTGTGCATCTTGCTGAAACGCTTGAAAAAGTAATGGGAGCTTGTCATCAACCGCTTTATGCTGAGCAATGGTTGCCTTGTACTCGGCCAGTTGCGCTGCCGTTGGTAGCTCACCATTCATTAACAGATAGCAAGTTTCTTCATAGTTACTCTTTTGAGCAAGCTGCTCTATCGGATAACCACGGTATGAAAGTCGACCTTTGTCGCCATCAATGAAAGTTATCTTACTTTCACAACTAGCAGTAGAAACAAAACCAGGATCAAAAGTGAAGTAACCAAGTTCGCGGTTCAAAGCGCGAATATCTAGAGTGCTAGCACCATCTGTGGGCACTAATACTGGCATTTCTACCTGTTTCGCACTGCTATTATCGGTAATGGTTACTGTATTTTTGGGGTTGTCAGACACTGCTGTCCTCCTGGATTCTCATTCAATACGCTCACTGTATCGAGACTAATAAATAATCAGTCTAACTCTGGGAGCGATCTGAAAGTATAAATGTGTTAATTAAATATGCTATTAAAATCAATAGCTTGCGAATTATTATTGTAGCTGGTGTTGTTTAAAGCCACCTGAGATAGCCTTAGCACACTTGCTGAGCACCGGTTTTATCGAGTATTAATTACTTCATGTCTTACCAGAAAACATCACGATAGCAGCCGAACTAATCGAGCATTTTACCTCACTTCAGCCAATAAATAATAACCAAAATGGGCAGTTAGGTAGAAATTGTGACTTTTTAAGCCTGTGCGAATACTGTTTTTAGAATAAATTGCGCGATTTCATCAGGATTATTTAAATTTAACTGCGGGATGTCTTGTTTCACATCGAGTTTTTCATCACTAGCAATGGCAATAACGTGATCATCTTTTTCACAGATTAGAGGCAGGTTTAGAGACGGACGATGTAGTTCAATCTTAGCAATAGGCTCTTTTTTAAAGCCTTCAACTAAAATTAAATCAGCTGCATTAAAATCCAGTTGCTGTATGAGTTCTGCTAGAGAGGCTTCATCTTCTTCACTCTCATGATCATGCATCAGAGCCCAGCGGTTAGCCGATGAGATTAACATTTGCTTGGCACCTGCTTGGCGCAGGCGATAGCTATCTTTATTCGGATGATCGATGTCAAAGGCATGATGAGCATGCTTAATCATCGCAATACGGACACCATTAGCGACCAGTATTGGGATTAACTGGCTGAGTAAAGTCGTCTTACCGGTGCCACTAAAGGCACAGAATCCGAGAATAGGCAGCGGACAATCATCATAACGCATAGTTTTAAGGCTTTAGTTGTTGCCCGAGGGTGGTTAAGTCCTCGCGCGAATTTACATTAGTAAAAATGTCAGGACGATCTGAAAAGTCGCATTCTGCATAGCCTTCTTGTTTATACCAGAGATCAATTTTACGATCGCCGCGAGCCAAGAAGTCTAACAGACTAGGGAGTAATGATTGATGCAGTAAGGCATATACCGGCTGCAGACGCTTACCATCAGTGGCGACACTGATCCGAGCCTTCTTTTCTAAGGCGCTTTGGTATAAGCGTTGTACATAATCGTTGCAAAGCAGGGGGCCATCACAGGGTGCAGTCACCATATAGTCGGTGGTGCATTGCTTAAGGCCACTAGCAAAACCGGCGAGAGGGCCCTGAAAGTCTGTCAGTTCATCACCGATAACGGTATGCCCGTATCTCTGGTAGTGTTCAAAACTTCTATTCGCATTAATCGCTAGCGAATGCACCTGAGGTGCCAGTGATGCGAGTACATATTCAATCATCGCCTGACCATTAAGTAAGACTAGTCCTTTGTCTTCGCCGCCCATTCTCTGGGCGCGACCACCCGCTAGAATAAGGCCTGAGATGTTATCATGTGAAACCATAATGCTATGTTAACTGAATTAAGCGACTTGGCTGAAATCGCTGCACTCTAACACTATGAACGGGTAGTCCCAAATTTAGTGTGCTTTGTGTCATAGGCCCTAGTGGATAAACCCTCATTTAAGAGGCTGTACCTACTAAGGTTTGTCATCAGACGATTTCGCCGGTGTTGCTACTCGAGACTGTACAAGGAGATTTTTAGATGAGTGATAAAGAAATGACGACAACGGAAATTGAAGCTGCTGTTTTTAGGCGTCTAGTGTCACATTTTCAAACACATAGCGATGTACAAAACATCGATTTGATGAATTTGGCTGACTTTTGTCGTAACTGCCTGTCAAAGTGGTATGTTGCTGCGGCAGAAGATAAAGGCCTCGATATAGAATACGAGGCGGCACGAGAGTTGGTTTATGGTATGCCATATTCTGAGTGGAAAGAGAAATACCAAACACCACCCACTAAAGAGCAGTTAGATAAGTTTAATGCTCGTGACAAGTAGCGGTTGCTTGCCGTAAGCTACTACTTAATTTGTTAATTATTAGAAAATACTGCGATGAGTGAAAGTGATTTAGACGACCAGCAACTGTTGCGTTACAGTCGACAAATTATGTTACCTCAGGTAGATATCACAGGGCAGCAACGCTTATTAGATGCCCGTGTGCTCATTTTAGGTGCGGGTGGCCTGGGTTGTCCATTAGCTCTATATCTAGCAAGTAGTGGCGTTGGCCACATCACTATCGTTGATGATGATGTTGTCGAGCTGTCTAATCTACAGCGGCAGATCTTATATACCGAAGCAGACATTGGCCGACTTAAGGCCGAGGTTGTGCGTGAACGATTGGCGCTGCTTAATCCTGAAGTCACCGTGCAGGCTATTTGTCAGCGCCCAAATCTGCATGACTTGAGTAGTTTGGTGGCCGATGCTGACTTGGTCCTTGATGGTACGGATAACTTTGCCTCTCGCTATCAGCATAATCGTATCTGCATTGCATTAAAAACGCCTTTATTGTCTGCAGCTGTGATCCGTTTTGAAGGCCAATTGATCTATTTTAATCCCACGCTCGAGGGCCCTTGTTACGCCTGCCTTTACCCGTCAGCCAGCGATACAAACGAAAACTGCAGTGAGAATGGTGTGTTAGCACCAGTCGCTGGTGTCATGGCCATGATGATGGCGACAGAGACCTTAAAACAATTGCTGAAGCTAGGTGATAACAGTATTGGTCGCCTACATCTATTTGACGCCTTAGCGATGGAGTGGCGCACCGTTAAGGTCAAGGCAGACCCTGAATGCAAGCACTGCGCCCAATGCCAAAACTGAAAAAAAACCGCTGGCATAGCTATATATGGTCTTCTGAGTTAACAAGTGTAGGCCCACTTCAACAGCTCTTTATTCGCTGCCTGCGTTTCTTGCAGACCTTGATGTTGGAACTGTCTGATGGCCAGCTCAATCTGCGTGCTATGTCCTTGGTGTTCACCACCATCCTTTCCATTGTACCTCTCTTAGCAGTCAGTTTTTCAGTGCTTAAAGCCTTTGGCGTTCATGGACAGATGGAACCCGTACTGTTGGCTATATTTACTCAGTTAGGTGATCGCGGCCCAGAAATCAGTGCGATGATTATTAGCTTTGTGGATAACGTAGAGGTTGGCTTGTTAGGTGCGGTTGGAATTGCGGTTTTATTTTATTCTGTAATTTCGCTGCTACAAAAGATTGAAGAAGCTTTTAATTACACCTGGTATGTTGGCCGATTACGCGCGCTGAATGAACGTATAAGTCGTTATCTTAGTGTGGTTTTAGTCGGCCCTGTGCTCGTCTTTGCCGGTCTAGCTTTGACTGCAAAACTATTGAATAACACAGTTACACAAAGCGTTAATGGTTTTTCAGTAATGAGCGAGGCCTTACAGCTATGGGCCAATGCCATACCTTATGTTTTTGTTATCGCTGCATTTACCTTCACTTACTATTTCGTCCCAAATACTAAGGTGCAGTTTCGAGCGGCTCTGGTTGGCGGTTTAGTGGCTGGAGTGCTATGGCAATCAATGGGTTGGCTTTATGCCTTCTCTGTTGCTAATGCCTCGGCGCAAGTAGCGATATATGCAGGCTTTGCTGCGCTTTTCTTCTTTATGTTTTGGCTTTACTTGAATTGGTTTGTGTTGCTCTTGGGCTCTAGTATCGCCTATCTTTACCAGCATCCGGAAAGGCGATATTTCGATGCTAATGAGTTCCAAAGTAAAGATATATATTCTCAAGAATGTTTAAGTATGGATGCCTTGCTCATGATTGCGCATCAATATTATCAAAAAAAAGAGCCAATAAATGAGATGCAATTAGTAGAGCGTTGTCATTGCAGTCTACTCGCTTTGCGTGCAGTGCTTAAACAGTTATCTGATCACCATCTCATTGTAGCTGTCGATAGGGTGGGTAGAGGATACGTGCCTGCCAGACCCGCAGAAGACCTCAGTTTGGCACAGGTCTATTTGGCAATACGTCATCACAAACCACAACGAGATGCTGAGAACATGGCTGTTAATATAGAGGCATCAAAGCGGCATTTAATTGATCGTGTAGAGCAAATGGTAGGGCGTGGTTTAGCGCAACAGACATTAAAAGATTTGCTCATTAATGAGCAAGCAACCCTTGATTCATCAGCCCAGTAAATAATTAAAAGACTCCTATGACTAATCTAGAGAATGAACCGCATAAAATTATTCAGCTTGCCGAGTGTAGGATTACCTTACTTGGTACTGCGCATGTCTCCAGACAAAGTGTAGAGGCGGTTAGAGATCAAATAGTTAATGGTGATTATGATGCGGTTGCAATTGAACTCTGCGATAACCGTTATGCCTCTATGAATGATGCTAAGGGCTATGCAGAGATGGATTTGTTTGCGGTTATTAAACAGGGGAAGGCGAGTATGGTGGCTGCCAGTCTTGCGCTGGGTGCTTATCAACAACGCATAGCAGAGCAGTTTGAGATTCAGCCCGGTGCTGAGATGAAGCTAGCCAGTGACTTAGCTACGGCACAAGCACTGCCTTTGTTATTAATTGATCGCGATGTTGGTACCACTTTAAAAAGAGTGTATCGGAGTATCCCTTGGTGGCGAAAAATGACAGTAGTTTCAGGACTGATTGCGAGTCTTTTCAGTCGTGAAAAAGTCTCTGAAGAAGAAATTGAACAGCTTAAGCAGGGCGATATTCTTGAGAATGCCTTCAGCCAATTCTCAGAATCAGCAGCCGATCTATTGCAGCTTCTGATTGCTGAGCGTGATGAATATATGGCGGCTAAGATTACAAATAGCATAGAAACTCAGGCCTACCAAAACATCTTAGTTGTGGTCGGTGCTGGCCATTTAGCAGGTCTCTCTAAGCATCTGCAAGAAGGGCTGAGTGCACCTCTAACGAGAATACAGCAGCTGCAGGAGATACCGGCAGGCAACCGTATATTGCCTTACCTGCCTTGGTTGATTGTCTTCCTTGTCGTCATTGGCTTTGCTTTTGGCTTTAATAAAAGTTCCGATCTAGGGTGGAGTCTAGTCTTTAATTGGATTCTCATTAATGGCGGTTTGTCTGCAGCCGGCACATTGCTTGCCGGTGGTCATATTTTGACCGTAGTAGTGGCCTTTTTTGCAGCGCCATTAACCTCACTAAACCCTGCCATCGGTGCCGGTGTGGTTACCGCGGGTGCTGAGATCTATCTACGCAAGCCAACGGTGCAAGACTTCCAGCAGTTACGCAACGACAGTACTAGCTTCTCTGGTTGGCGCGGTAATCGAGTAGCTAGAGTGATATTGGTTTTTCTACTGAGCACGGTGGGTTCGGCCTTGGGCACTTATATTGCTGGCTTTCAAATTATAGGCAGCCTTTCTAGTGCGTATTAGTTCGTTCGGCGACACTCAGTTCCTTCTGTTTGACCTCTAAGAGCATTAATAATAGCTATGCTCTCGATTGAATTTTTAGTGGCACTGTTACTGCTTGGTGCTGTCGTTGGTTTTTTTGCAGGCTTATTTGGAATTGGTGGCGGCGGTATTATGGTGCCTATCCTCAGCAGTCTCTTTCTTTGGCAGTCGCTACCCTTAGATCAGGTCATTCACCTAGCTTTAGGGACATCAATGGCTTGCATTATCATGACGGCAATCGCAAGTCTGCGGGCACATCATGCGCGTGCTGCAGTGCATTGGCCTATCGTGCGGATGATGACACCAGGTGTGTTAATAGGCACCTTTGCAGGAGCTTTCTTTGCCTCGATTCTGAGTACGCAATATCTAGCATTATTTTTCACTTTGTTCATGGCATTCATTGCGCTACAAATGTTTTGTTCTAAGCCTAGCCAAAGCAAAAAAACGACGCAGCATGAGCTCTCTGTTCACGCTGTCTCATTGTCGATTGGCTCACTATCTGCGCTGGTAGCGATTGGTGGTGGATCGTTGACGGTACCTTATTTACTGTGGCGCCATATTGATATCAAAGCGGCCATTGGTACTTCAGCTGCAGTCGGTCTGCCCATTGCAGTCGCAGGTGCCTGTGGATATCTGATAACGGGGTGGAATGTTGAGACTGGGCAGGCTGGGGTCTTTGGATATATCTATTTGCCTGCTGTTATCGCTATTTCTCTGGTGAGTTCGTTGACGGCACCCTTAGGGGTTAGAGCGGCACATAGCTTGCCTACAGCACTGCTTAAAAAATTATTTGCTGTCTGCCTTTTACTGCTCAGTCTGCGCATGTTAACGACTGTGCTATAGCCGCAAATGATAGCCTATCTTAGTTGGCAGCCGTTTGCTTTAAAGGCTGTACAGATTGGCTTTTACGATTCCAGTAGATATTGAGGTCATGTGCAATCTCTGCGGCCTCTAACAATAAAATGTCATCTTCAAGATTAACTTTTTCTTCCTCATCAAAGTTTTCTTCAGATTGGCTGTCTTTCATACCTAATGCTGTTTCAAACTCTTTACGCTTATTTTCAAGTTCATCAAAGCGTTTTTTACGCATTTTCTCATTCAGCGAGACCGTCTTACGATCAGTTAAAGTCTCATTCAATTTAAGTAGCTTGAGCATGGTTTGGTAACGTTGATTATCAGCGACACGACTTTGGTGTTGTTTGTCTAATTGCTGAATAACACTGCGAGCAATGATTTGACCTTGATAACTGGCTGGCGTGATCTGACTCCATGGTAAGGCATTTTTTAAGCTGCGCTCACCGCGATCGCTAACCTCAATGCCTTCAGCATAGTCGATGTCTGGTAACACACCCCTGTGTTGTGTGCTGCCACCATCAACACGAAAATACTGGGCAATAGTCGCTTTAAGTTGTCCGAGCTTATCTTCTTTGCTGCGACTGAACTGGTTTAAGTCTATAAGCTGCTGCACTGAACCCTTGCCATAAGTCGCTTCACCAACAACAACAGCACGGCCATAGTCTTGCAGGGCGCTAGCTACAATCTCTGAGGCTGATGCACTAAAGCGATCAACTAAGATAACCAGAGGGCCCTCGTAGGCTGCACCTTTTTTTAGATCTTGATGTATCTCTAAGTTACCCGTGGAGTCCTGAACCTGAACTATAGGCCCATGATCAATAAAAAGACCGGCAAGATTAGTAGCTTCAATCAGAGAGCCACCACCGTTAGATCGTAAATCTAATATTAATGTCTCAATATCGTCTTCTTTCAGTTCCGCAATTAGTTGCTCAACATCTCTGGTTGTACTTCTGTAATCTTTTTCACCTTTTTGATAGGCCGCAAAGTCCATGTAGAAAGTAGGGATGGTAATGATGCCCACCTTGCTGCTGCCATTTTCATGTTCAAGCTCTAAGCTCGCCTTTTGTGCGGCTTGCTCTTCAAGTTTTATTTTATTGCGAACCAGGCTTATTTCTTCAGGGACAGCCGCATCACCTTGTTCACCACGAAGCAGTTGCAGTCTAACAACGGTACCCTTCTTACCTCGAATTAGGTCGACAACTTCATCTAGACGCCAGCCAACCACATCAACAAAAACTTCATCATCTGCTTGCGCAATACCAATGATTCGGTCTTTTGACTTCAATAAACCACTGAGATCAGCTGGGCCACCAGGGATTACACGGCTGACTAGAGTGTAATCATCATCCAAACGCAACATTGCGCCAATGCCTTCTAGGGACAGTGACATGCGAATTTCAAAATTGTCATAGCTGCGAGGTGATAAATAGCTGGTGTGAGGGTCAATACTGGTTGCAAAGGCATTAATGAAAATTTGGTAGACATCATTTGAATTTAACTGATGGCTGCGTTTTTTTATGCCTTCATAACGTTTTGTTAAGGTCGTCTTTATCTCATCTTTTGTCTTTTCTGCCAGATGTAATGACAAGACATCGTTCTTTACGCGCTTACGCCATAGGTCGTTTTGTCCGCTCTGGCCTTGTGGCCAGGAGGCATCTTCACGGTCAATTAAAAAAACCTCTTCCTTGGTAAAGTCAAAATCTGTCTCAAGTAGAGATATGGCAAAACTCACACGTTCACTGACACGCTGTTGATAGAGAGTGATGAAAGCATAGGGAGCCCTGAGGTCGGAGTTCTCTAGAAAGTCATCTATTAGGTAGCGGTACTGCTAGAAGTTTTGGATGTCGCTGGCTAAAAAATAGTTCTTTCCTGGGTCTAAACTGTCTATGAAATGGCTGTGAATTTTGTCTGAAAAACTATCGTCCAAATTAAACTTTCGATAGTGATAACGTTCTAGAAAGTTAGTAATCAGATTAGTCGCTTTCAGATGAACAGCTGATGGCGCCAGCGGCTCTAAGTCTGAAGTTTTGGCGATTAAGCCACTGCTGCCTATGAGCAGTGCTGTCAGAGTCAGTAAAGTCAGAACGAGTTTTTTTCTAAACACTGTGTATGAGCCTTCTTTGAGAGGTTGCCGTTAAGCAAGTTAGCTTTTTTCTAGTATATGCGTATTTCTAAAACAGTACGAGGTGGATTGGCGTTGCTTAGTTCCCTGCCTGTACAATCAAGATACGTTATATCAGCTAGTCAGAGCCTAAAATCTAATTTAGTATGGTGTATTGTTTGTTTATTAAAACCATTCTTAGCTGAATTCTTTTGAAGGTACAGTTCTGAGATTATGCAATTTGAGGCGCTAGTATGTCCGAAGCACAAGAGAAATCCCTTTTTATGACGCGGCTGATGACGCCTGATATGGCGAATTTTTCCGGCAAAGTGCATGGTGGGGCCTTACTCAAAGTGCTTGATGAAGCGGCTTATTCATGTGCATCACGCTACTGCAAGGCCTATGTGGTGACAGCGGCCTTGGATCATGTCGGTTTTAAGCGTGCGGTTATGGTGGGTGATCTGATTACATTCAAGTGCAATGTTAATTATGTAGGACGCTCTTCAATGGAGATTGGTATCCGAGTTGAAGCCGAAAACATCAAGAGCAAAACTAAGTATCATGCTATTTCTTGCTACTTCACGATGGTCGCAGTAGATGACGATGGCAAAGGCCTAGAAGTGCCTCGTTTAGAGCTTAACTCTGCAGAAGAGAAAAAGTTATTTGAAGCAGGAAAAATGCGTTGTGAAATGCGTAAAGAAATGGAACAACGTAACCAGGCGTTGCATGTTGGTTTGCCTACCTAGCGACTGCGTTTAAGCTAACTGTTGCAAACCCTCAATTAAACGTTGCATGCCAACTTCAACGTTTTGTGCAGTCAGAGCCCCATAAGAAATTCTAAGATAACCCGCTTTTGCAAAAGCGCTGCCAGGTATGGTGGCGACGGCATGCTCACGGATCAGGTGATGCACCGTATCTAGATCACTGTGCTGACTTTGAATCTGCGCAAAGATATAAAAAGCACCCTCCGATCTGGCCTCCTGCAGTAAAACTCCTGAGCTATTCAATGCCTGTAAGCACAATGTTCTGGAGCTTTTGATCTCATTCAGGTGTGTTTGCAGGTAGCTGCTGTCAGCTTGTAATGCGCCTAGAGCGGCAAGTTGGGAAATAATAGGGGGTGATATCAAGACGGTGTCTTGGATCTTGTGCAGCGCTGCTGTGAGGTCAGCAGGCACCAGCATGTAGCCAACCCGCCAACCGGCAAAGCCGTAAGCCTTAGAAAAAGAATAGAGGCTGATTGTATGGCTTGCACTGTGGCTTAGGCTGGCTGCTGAAAAATGTTCAGCGTCCTCAAAAACAAAGTCTTCATAAGCCTCATCTGAAATATGGTAGAGACCATGGCGTTCACACAATTGATTGATCTCAGTCAACTCTTCTTTGCTATAGACCGCCGCAGTCGGGTTATTTGGTGAAACCGTTACTATGGCTTTTGTCCTTGCGCTGATGTTGTTTTTTATGGCATCTAAATCAGGATGAAAGTTATCCAGCGTTGGCGTTAATACCGCTTTACCATTAGCTAAGGTGATAGCCATTTCATGATTAAAGTAGAAGGGTGTCAGTAAGATAACCTCATCATCTGGGTCGAGCAGGGCTAGCATCAAAGAGCTAAAAGCCATATTTGAGCCGGCAGTGACAAAAACTTCTTGGCCTTGATCAAACTGGACCTGATTTTTTGTTTCTAGTTTTTGCCGTAAAGCAGTGACTAACTCGGGGATACCCTGCACAGGCCCATAGAGATCTAGTTGTTTCTCATGCAAGCGTTCTTTAACGGCTCTTAGGGCCTCATTCGGCGGTGAGAAAAAGGCAACACCCTGACCCAGTGAAACAGTCCCTGGGTATTGCTTCACCCAAGTATTGACGGTTGGGATTATAGGGTTTTTAACGGCGCGACTTCGCGCGCTTGGACGCAGAAGGGCAGGCTTGTCATCAGGCATGGTATTACATTGTGATTCGTCTATAAATGTCTGACACTTTATACGGCAATTTATCAACTTGGTCGACAATCGTGAAGTTTACTGGGCCATACATATGCTTTAAGTAATCGGCTGATTCTGTATCGATGGTGATGCAGAATGGGTGGATACCTAAAAACTTGGCTTCAACTAAGGCACGACGGGTATCTTCAATACCATAGACACCACGATAACCGTCCTGATCATCTGGGCGACCATCAGATAATGTAATTAACAGTTTACTCTTGGCTTCAACCTTACTTAGCAGTTTACTGAGGTGGCGAATAGCCACACCCATACGCGTATAATCTTGTGGCTTGATGCCTGCAATTCTACCCTTCACTTCTTTTGAGTAAGGCTCATCAAATTCTTTTATTCGGTATAGATCACAGCGCTGATGGGTTCTACCAGAAAACCCATAGATGGCATATTGATCACCTAAGAGCTGCAAAGACTCACAGAGTAAAATTAAGGCTTCGCGTTCCATTTCGTTGATCCAACCAGAGGTTGAGCCACTCATGTCGACCATAAACATAACAGCAATATTACGATCAACTTTACGTTGTTTAATGAAGAGGTTTTGACTGAGTTCATGACCGTTGATGATATCTGCATAAGACTCAATAACGGCATCTAGATCAATATCTTCACCATAGGGTTGTTTTCGCAAACGGCGGTTGTCATCACGTAAAGCCTCAAAAGTGCGGTTTAAACTCTTCATCAAGCCGTAGTGTTTTTTCAATGTTTTCGCGGCAAAGTCTGAGGTTACCTCTGGCACCGTATGCTCAAATAAATGACAGTAGTCTTTGCGATATTTCTGTCGTGAGTGATCCCATTCATCATACAAAGCAAGGGCTTCACCGGCGCCTTCAAGAGTCTCCTTATCGGTTTCAAGGCCTCTGTTATCCGTAGCAGCCTTATTGTCATTAGTTTCTAAATAATCTTCTGGGATATCTCCCAAGTCTTGTTGAATAGAGTCAAGGAGTGCTTGAATTTCTTCGGGTGTATCCACCGTTTCACCATCGAGCTCTAGGTCGTAACGATAGCCATCGGGTCTCTCATCATCTTCCACTTCTCGTAGTTCAAAGTTTTCCTCGTCAGCACCATCTTCACCATCACCACCACCTTCACCTGGCATGCTGTCTGAGCTCGACATCAATTCTTCACGCAACTCCGTTAATTTTTCTTGCAGCTCAGTTTTTTCCTGATTACTGCGCTCTTTTATCTTAGCGTTTGCCAACTCGGGATCTAACTCACCCTGGTACAACGTTGGTTCGGGTAGGTAGGCCTGATCATAAAGGGCATAAAGCAATTCTGCGGTGTCATGCACAGTCGCCTCAGGCATGGATAGCTTTTTGACGGCCTGTTGCCAGACTTCTGGTAGGTCAGTAGCTACTAGTAGTGAATTAAATTGACGCATAGCACGAGCAATCCCGGGTAGCTCTCGCTCTATCTGTTTATCTAGACGCACGGTCTCAAGCGCATGGAATAGGTTTAATGCACGCTCACTATCTTTGAAGGTGGTTACTAGCTGCTGAATATTGATGCGGAAGGTGCCGAACCATGTCTGCGCCCATTGATGCACAGCAATCGACTTATATAAGGCAAAGTTCTGATCACGCGTTTTGAACTCACTCAAGCGTTCAGGTAGATGTAAGGTCTCAGTATCAGTGAAGAGATTTTCACTGCTCTCCAGACTCAGTGAGCGACCATTAAGTCCGAGAACAATGCTCTCAATAACACGGGATATTTCATCATAGCTGACTGAGCTCGGCGCACTGCTCTTGCTGGCGACATAGGCTTCTATTGCTCGCATTTCGGTGATTGCAGCAGTGACATCCTGTGCTTGATACTGCGTGGTGATGTGTTCAATCCAATCAAGCCAGTCACCTTCATCGAGTAGCATTAATGCTGCTGGGGCAAGGTGGCAAAAGTGGTATGAAAGTTCAGCATCTATAGCAGAGACGGTGTTTGCTGATTGGATAAAACGTTCTTGATCAGCCAGGCTGAACTGGGTGAGTTGCTGCGCTGGCGCAAAGACACTGCGTGCGGTGGTTAGCACCTGTTCAACAACCAGTTCTAGGCGAAGCTGAATCTCACGCTCACTCATACCCCCATAAATTGAACCGTTTTGATTTCGTCCGGCACGATCTAAGGACTGAATAAAGCCACCGTCCTTAGAGTAGGACTTAATCTCATATTGGTAATCTGAGTCTATGGGTACAGATGCTACTGGTTTATTCTTTTTGCGGCGCCAAAATCTGAAGTTCATAGCAATTTAATCTGTAATTTGAGTGATCAGCAGATCCCGTGCTTGATTAATCTTGACGGCGAGGTAACTCGAGCCACCTCGATCTGGATGAATCTTCTGCATCAACTGTTTATGTGCTTTTAGAATACTCTGTTTATCTGCCCCTGGCTCTAGTCCAAGGATTGCATAAGCTTCATTTTCTGATAGTTGTGCAGTACTAGTTTCTTCTGTTTTATTTGATTGATTCTGAGCGCGCCATTCAGTGCCATGCGTTCTGTCGATGTAATTTCCTAGTAATTGTTCTGAGTCAGGGTCTAGTTGGCAGTAGTTCTGATGCAGTGCTATGAGCTGATCTTGGCTTAATTGCTGCAAATTGAGTCCGGCATGTTCGCCGTCTTTGATGCGACCAGAGAGTGCTCCACTGTCATGATCCAAGCTCATACTCAGGTATTGAGTCTCTACCAACGACTGTTGGCCAGAGCTGGGTGTATGGCTACTGAAACGATTAAAGCCCCCTCTTAGCAGTGGCGCAAAGCGTAATAGGCCGAGTAGACGTCTTGCGACAGGGAGAGCTGCCCCAATTAGGGCAAATAACCAATGCATGCGGCCAGTGGCAACCAGTACCAGCAAGACTGCAGCAATAAGCGTCGCAATGACTTTCCAGCGTTTCTCCAACGGTTGTCGTTTCAACCAACGGAATAAGATCAGTGCGGCGATAATCGCTAGAATAAGTAAGACAATGCGTGCCATAAGTTACTTTGCAGGTAGTTGTTTAATTAATTGAGTGAGTAGGGCATTTTTGCCTTGGTCATGTTCTTTTAAGGCTTTTAATCCTCCGACAGCATAGCTTGCCACAGCGGCTAATAAATCTCTTAACTGTGCCAGGCTATTAATATCAAAGCGGCAGTAAGCACCATTGCTAAGTTGGCTTAGATGACGAAAAGCTTTTTCGGCATTGGCATTATATCCCTCTTGAAAAATAAACAAGGGAATTCCCAACAGTCCGAGTCGTGCAGCATGATGTGCGATGCTATCAAGTGACTCTTCAATACAATCAGCAACTAAGACGACGGCCTTCATTTTTTGCTGACTACCTTGGCGAACGGCATGCTCTAAGAGGCGTTCTATCTGTGTCTGTCCGGCAGCGCAAGAAACGCTGAGCATTTGTTTTTTTAGAACAGTGCTATTTTGACTCCATGGAAAGGTATGGAACTCAGTAAGTCCACGGTAATAACAGAGGCCAACCTCTAAACCAGCCGCTGCAGTGAACATTTCAGACTGAATTTTGCAGGCCATGCTCCAGCTAGCTTCACGGCTAGCCGTAGCATCCATAGCGAATAATAGCCGGCCTTGTGCCTTGTGCTGTGAACTCGGCAGGTGTTGCTTGCTGGCGGCAAGGAAGGCCTTTACTGAATTGCTGGTAGAGAGATCTTTTGGCATATCGGTTTAGCTTCCAGTGAATTTTCAATAATCTTACTTTAGATGCTAGCGAAGGCACTTGGGGTAA
>JAQWYM010000006.1 GCA_029253965.1 Gammaproteobacteria bacterium | reverse complement strand
AATCTTCATCATCACCAATGGGTGTTTCCATAGAAATCGGTTCTTTAGCGATTTTTAATACCTTACGGATTTTATCCTCAGGCATTTCCATTTTCTCAGCAAGCTCTTCAGGAGTCGCATCACGGCCCATTTCTTGTAGCATTTGGCGTGAGATACGATTTAACTTGTTTATCGTTTCAATCATATGCACTGGAATACGAATAGTACGCGCCTGATCTGCAATTGAACGCGTAATGGCCTGACGAATCCACCAGGTAGCATAGGTTGAGAATTTGTAACCCCGACGGTATTCAAATTTATCCACTGCCTTCATTAAACCAATGTTACCTTCTTGGATCAGGTCTAAGAACTGCAGGCCGCGGTTTGTGTACTTCTTAGCGATTGAAATAACCAGTCGCAGGTTAGCTTCAACCATTTCCTTTTTCGCACGACGAGCTCGCGCTTCACCGATAGACATACGACGGTTGATCTCACGAATATCAGAGATCTCTAATTTTGAGTCTTTGGCAATATTGGCAAGCTTCTTTTGTTCCTTGATGACTTCATCACGGATTTCAGGAAGGTTGGCCGCATAGGGCTTCTTGTTATTAGCTAGGCCATCAATCCATTCTAGATCGGCGACGTTTTTCTGGAAGCTCTCGACAAATTCTTTCTTAGGCATACGCGCATAGTCAACGCATAGGGTCATTATCAAGCGCTCATGAAGGCGGATAGAGTCGACTGTGGAGCGCAGGCTACCGACTAAGGCATCAAAAATCTTGGCGGTGAACTTGAGACGCATGAAGTAGTCAGCGAGTTCTTCGGTGGCTTCTAAGGTCTTTTTAGCGCTACGTTTAGTGGCGGCTGATTGTGTCACCTTGTAGAGGGCTGCCAAGGTTTCAAAGTGCATACGAGCTTCTTCTGGGTCTGGGCCAGTATCTACTTCTTCTTCCTCTTCATCGTCATCATCTTCCTCACCTTCTTTTTTCGCGGGTTCTTGGCCAACGATAGTCGGTGATGCAATTTCATCTTCGGCATCTGGGTCGATGAAGCCTGCAATTAAATCGGTTAAGCGCATGTCTTCATTTTCGACACGCATATAAAGTTGTAGGACGGTTTCGATGGTGCGTGGTAGATGACCAAGCGCTAGAAGGACCTGTCTTAAGCCTTCTTCAATGCGTTTTGCGATCTTAATTTCGCCTTCACGCGTGAGTAGATTGACCGTCCCCATCTCACGCATGTACATGCGCACAGGGTCTGTGGTGCGGCCAAATTCACTATCGACCGATGCGAGGGCCGCAGCGGCCTCTTCAGCAAGGTCTTCATCGTTGGCGGCAGTTTCTGAAGACAGCAGGAGTGATTGCTCATCAGGTGCGACTTCGTGCACGACGATACCCATGTCATTAATCATGCTGATGACATCCTCGATCTGTTCTGGATCGACGATAGAGTCAGGCAGGTGATCGTTAACCTCGGCGTAGGTTAGGTAGCCTTGCTCTTTACCTTTAGCAATCAGGTCTTTAAGGCTAACTTCCTGGTTTACCGTTTGTGGGTTTTTCTCGGTATCCATAACAATCTCATCACAGGTTAAGTCGAAAATTCGAACCGGCCAAGTTAGCGGTTTTAGTGCTAAAAAGCCAGCTACTTTTGCCGCTAAGGTACTAAAAGCCTTAGATTTCTGGGCTGTTGTCCTGAATAAAAGCATCAAAGGGCGCTCTTTCAATATCTTTTTTGAATTGGCGCATGGTATCAACGAAAGAGATTTCTCGATTGGTCATATCCGGTGGATCCCAGTCGAGTAGCTTAATCAGGTGTTCATAGGCCGGCTTACCACGGAAACGTTCGAGCAGGCTGACACTGCTTAAATCAGCTTGCTGCTCAAGAATCTCGAGCATTTCAATCAATAGGGCGATGCCTGGAGTGCTGAGTAATTGGCTCAGTTGCTCAACATCTAAAGCCTTATTGGCTAAACTAGGGTCACGTAAGAGTAAGGCAATAGCGAGGCGGGTCTTGGTATAGCGTGGGCCGCGATCATTTGAGCGTGTCTTGGCGGCGGGTTGTTCTCGCATAATGCCAGTATTCGAGACGATGGTGCCGACGCGTTGATTCAGCTCTTTGGTCATCAGGTCGCGAAAAACGGTTTTTGGAATCTTTGCAATCAACGGCTTAGCTAGGCTAGCCAGTTTTGCGAGGCCCTCAGCATTACTGATATCCACTTCCTGCCCCAGTTTTCGGAAAAAATAGGCAGATAAGGTAGAGGCTTCTTTGAGGAAGGCCGAGAAGGCCTCCGCACCGCGTTCACGGACGTAACTGTCTGGATCATCACCCTGCGGCATGAAGGCGAAGCGTATATCGATATTATCGGCATACACAGGCAGAATTTGTTGTAAGGCCTTCCAGGCAGCGTCTTGGCCTGCGCGGTCACCATCAAAGCAAAAGAGTAGATTGGGTGTGTAGCGTAAGAGGCGCTGAATATGTTGGCTGGTGGTGGCAGTGCCTAGTGTGGCGACACATTCAGGAAAGCCGAGCTGATTGAGGGCGACCACATCCATGTAACCCTCAACAATAATCAGACGAGATAACTTGCCTAGCGCCTTTCGAGCCTCATATAGGCCGTATAAGTTGTCACTTTTATGAAATAACGGTGTTTCTGGACTGTTGATGTATTTTGGCTTGGCATCACCCAGTGTGCGCCCACCAAAAGCAATAACACGGCCGCGTAAATCACGAATCGGGAACATGATGCGGTCTCGAAAGCGATCATAGAGATGGTTGCGATCATTTTTGCTTAATAGACCAATCTCTTCTAGCTGTGCATTAGTCGCCTGAGGAAAGGCCTTGCTACTGGTGTCAAAACCCTCCGGTGCATAGCCAATGTCAAAAGCAGCGGCAATCTCACCATTAATTCCTCTGTTTTTGAGGTATTCAATGGCATTAGCATGCTGTCGCAACTGCTTTTGATAAAATTGATTCACCTGCTCTAGCAACTCATAGGACTGCGCAGATTTATTCACCGTCTCAATATGCCCCTCTTCACGAGGCACCTCTAGGCTCAGGCGGGCGGCTAACTGTTCAATCGCCTCTATAAACTCTAAGCCTTCATGCTCGATTAAAAAACCAATGGCTGTGCCATGGGCACCGCAGCCGAAGCAATGATAGAACTGTTTGTCTGGGCTGACCGTGAAGGAAGGGCTTTTTTCATGATGGAACGGGCAGCAGGCGCCATATTCACGGCCCTTAGCTTTTAACTCAACATAGCCGTTGATCAGATCGACAATATCAGTCTGCTGTACAACTTGATCAATAAAGGTTTGTGGGATCTTTCCGGCCATGGTTATCTGTAAGTTGAGCTAATGCTGTAGAAGAAAACTGAGAATGTGGAGATCAAGTATAGGTTCAGCGTTACGGCTATAGCAATCAAACTTGGCGCTAAGCCGTTATTGAATATAATTTTGTAGGCCTGCAAGGCTAATAGGCCAGGGTTTGTATGCCTGTATTTCTTCCGGTAGAGAAGCAATCACCTGCTTAGCTTCAGCAGCACTATTGAAACTGCCGAGGACGAAAATATAAAAGGTAACGCCATTAATCGGTTTTTCAAAGTAAGCCGTTGGATAGTTCACAACATGCTTTTTAATCAGGGCAAGATTTTCAACTTTGCGACTGGCAACCAACTGCAGGGTGTAAGCATCAACCGTGAGACTTTTTAACCAATCTAAACCCTTTAAGCTAGCGCTGTTCTTGTCTTTGTTCTGAGCCTGAGTTTTATTAATGGCTGCATCAAGTGGTGATTCTACAGCGCTTTTTAAAGAGAGTGGCTTGGGCTTAATAACCTGAGTTGAGAGTGACTGCTCATTACTAGGCAGGCTCAAACTATAAACTTCATTTTCATTTATTGGTGTTGGCGCTTGACCCATAAATAAAATCAAAAGAACGATGAGTAGCATAAGCATAAGGCCGGCATACCAAAATAAGCGTCTGAACTTTGACGCTTGCTTGATTTTTTTTTCAGAAAAAAGCTGAGGCTTAAAGGGTTCAGCTGCAAGCTTTGCACGCAGCGCACGTAAAACCCATATCTGAATCTGGCCAAAGTTTCCGGCACTCACCTTGATGATCGCCTGCATATCTTTACTGCTCAGAAGGCCAGTATTATCTTCAGTAAGTCCCGCTAAGCGCTGCTGAATATAAAGCTCAGTTTGCTCATGCGATAAAGGTCTTAAATTAATCTGATAAGTGGTGCTGACATCGGCATCAATTTTTTCACATTCAGAAACGGTGTTTCTAAGAAAGCTCTGTCCTGCAAATAACAAACCTAAGGTAAAGCGATGCTCCTGTTGAAGAGTGGACTTAAGACGCATTAAAGCAACTAGGGTTTCACTGTTTAACTGATCAGCATCATCGATGAGTAAGGCCGCTGAAGGGTTCTCCCTGTTAAGGATGGCCTCGATTAATACAGCATCAGAAGTGACTGGCACTATAGGGTCGCCCCATTGTGCGAGCAATTTCTCACAGATCTCTAAGTAAGTCTGACCTTGTTTAGCACGCAGTACACAATAAGATTTTTTTTGAAAGCTGTTTGCTAAGAGTTGTCGCAATAGGCTGGTTTTGCCTGAGCCTGATTCACCCAAGAGTAAAAGGCTGAGACTTGGATGCTCTAGATATTCAGCGCAGATGTTATTGGTCATCTCTATCTGCAGGTCATGAAAGAGATTGTTGCTATCAATTGTTGTTGGGAATGGTTGTTTCTCCAGACCTAGACCTTGCATCTCATGTGACTGCAGCTGGATGCTTACATCAGCATCAAGGGTTGGTTTTATAGCTTCAGTCTCTGCTGTCATATCAACTCATCTTCAGTTGCTGATGTTGACTCAGAGCATAGCGATCTGTCATGCCGGCAATATAATCTGCAACAACACGGGCTAAGCCGAAGTCGCCTTCCTTTTCACGCATAAGCTGTGCCAGGCGAAGATGTTTTTCAGGTAGCTGATCGGGCTGATTAAAAAAGGTCTCAAATAATTCTGTGATGACTGTTTGTGCGCTGGCACTCATTTCTTGTACGCGCTCATGTTGATAGAGATTTTTATGCAAGAAGCTTTTTAGCGCGGCGTTCTGTCGTTTGGTGTCTGGGCTGAAAGCTGCCAGCATTGTCTGCATAGCCTTAACCTCTGCAGCAGATCTAATATTATTCTCACTGAGATTTGCACGAGTGGTTTGCAAAAGGTCTTGAATTAATTGATTGATGATACGACGTATAACTTCATTAGACTGACGTTTTGGATTGAGCAGCGGATACTTTTCTGCAACCTGTTGGAATTGATGCTCAAAAATTTCTACTTGGCGTAGTTGCTCAATAGTAATGAGACCGGAGCGTAGGCCATCATCGACATCATGGTTGTTGTAGGCAATCTCATCGGCGATGTTAGTTAATTGAGCCTCAAGACCGGGTTGTGTGCGTTGAATAAAGCGTTCACCAACCAGCCCCATGCTGCGTGCATTTTTTAAGGAGCAATGCTTTAAGATCCCCTCACGTGTTTCAAAGGTGAGATTGAGACCATCAAATTGCGCATACTTTTCTTCCAGCGTATCGACAACACGAAGTGATTGTAGGTTATGTTCAAAGCCACCATAGTTACGCATGCAAATATTTAGGGCGTCTTGGCCGGCGTGTCCAAATGCAGTATGACCCAAGTCATGTGCCAGGGCGATGGCTTCAGTGAGATCTTCATTGAGGCCTAAGGCTCGTGAAATCGAGCGTGCAATCTGTGCCACCTCAATAGAATGAGTTAGCCGAGTTCGGTATAGATCGCCCTCGTGATTAATGAAGACTTGAGTCTTATATTCTAAACGCCGAAAGGCCTTGCTATGAATAACACGGTCACGGTCACGTTGAAATTCAGAACGGTTTTCACACTCACCTTCATCTAAGGCGCGACCACGAGATTCACTAGAACGTGTGGCATAGGGAGCGAGTGACTGTTCGTGCAGTCGAAGTTCTTTTTCTAGGTCATAGGCGATAGTCATTTACGATTGCTGGCTAAAGTCTTCTATCGTTTCACGTAGCAGGCCCTGATCAAAATCACTACTCAAGACCGCTTCGCCGATGTCGCGTAATAACACGAGGCGTAATTTTCCCTGCTTCACTTTTTTATCGACCGCCATCAAATCTAACATCTGTTGGCAGTTCATTTCACTCGGTAGTTGGGTGGGTAATTTTGCAGCAGAGATTAATGCACGGCTGCGCGCCACCTGTTCATTGTTAATCCAGCTTAAGCGCGATGAAAATTCTGCTGCTAAAAGCATGCCGCAGCCAACGGCTTCACCGTGTAACCAATTGCCATAACCCATGCCAGTCTCTATGGCATGCCCAAAGGTATGGCCGAGATTTAATAAGGCGCGTCGACCCGACTGCTCAAGCTCATCACTGGCTACGACCTCAGCCTTACATTCGCAGGAGCGTTGAACGGCATAATTAATAGCACTCTCATCCAGTGCCAGTAAGGCCTGCATATTGTCTTCTAGCCAAGCGAAGAAATTTGCGTCAGCAATCAAGCCATATTTAATCACTTCAGCCAGCCCAGCACTCAATTCGCGTTGCGGCAAACTACGGAGTGTATCGGTTGAGGCTAAGACACACTGTGGTTGATAAAATGCGCCAATCATATTTTTCCCTAAGGGGTGATTGACACCAGTTTTCCCACCGACAGAGGAATCGACCTGCGAGAGTAAGGTCGTTGGGATTTGAATAAATTCAACGCCACGCTGATAACAAGCCGCAGCAAATCCGACGATATCGCCAATAACACCGCCACCGAGAGCAATCAGCGTGGTGTCGCGTGAGTAACGATTTTCTAGGAGATGGTTGAAAATTAGCTCAGTCGTTGCCAGCGTTTTATAGACTTCACCCTCAGGCAGGATGAGGCTATCGACTTGCTTATCAGCTAAGGTCTGTAATAGGTCATCTAAGTAGAGTGGCGCCACAGTCTCGTTGGTAATAATGAGAGTTCGCTCACTATGCAGATGCGGCAGCAATAGCTCAGGCTGCTGTAGCAAACTACCCCCAATATGTATGGGGTAGGAACGCTCCCCTAGATCTACCTTTAAACTGTGCATAGTGTTAACTGGTTAGTTCTTGAATAAGTTGTATGGTAGCCGGTTCGTACGCTGCACTCTAGCTGGCGTCGGCTTGAACTGAGTCTACAGTGGCTCATGTAAGCCTAATTCTTGAATGATTTCGTCTACGGAGTACATCATACTCTGTTGGTCTGTATTAATTGTAATATTCGCCAGACGTCGGTAGATGGGATTACGCTCTTCCGCAAGCAGCTTTAAGCGTGCGAGTGGGTCATTTGTTTGTAATAAGGGCCGTTTTTTGTCATTGCGTGTGCGTTGGTACTGTGAGTTGACTGAGGCCTTAAGATAAACCACATGTTTATTGGCGCTGAGGAGCTTTTGGTTCTCATCTAGAGTGATAATGCCGCCACCCGTCGCGATAACGGCTGCGCTGGCGCTAACGAGTTCAGCTAATACCTTGTTTTCACGTTGGCGAAAGCCCGCTTCACCCTCTAATTCGAAGATGGTCGTGATTGGCACCCCAGTCTTTTCTTCGATGAGCTGATCGCTGTCACGATAAGGCAGCGATAAGCGTTTCGCTAAACGCTTGCCAATGGAGGATTTTCCAGCCCCCATTGGGCCAATTAGTATGATTGCTGAATTCATCTCATATTCTTAGTGCGGCAAGATCTTGATTGTAATCAAAAAGTCGTCACTGTTGGGTTTTTTTGTATCGCTGATGGCAGGCTTGAGGTTGCGTCTGTAGCGTGGGCATGGTTTATTAAGTCTGTCATCGTCAAATAGTCTTTCTGACACCTATGTTTATTTCAAAAGTGCTTCTGCGGCGGTTTGCCTTTATAGCGCTAGCGCTGTCAGCGCTAGCTATGCTTACGCTGCTGCTTGGCTACCTCATGCTGGCACCACAGCTGCCAGCGGTTGAATCCCTACGCAATATCCAACTACAAACCCCGCTACGTGTCTTCAGTAAAGAAGGCAAGCTGATGGCAATGTATGGCGAAAAACGACGTATTCCACTGCGTTATGATGACATTCCAAGTTTGATGTCAGGGGCCTTCTTAGCGGCTGAAGACGATCGCTTTTATGAGCATCCTGGGGTTGATTATCAGGGTTTGATGCGTGCTGTATACAAGCTGATCTTAACCGGACAAAAGGTTCAGGGTGGTAGCACCATCACCATGCAACTAGCACGTAACTTCTTCCTCAGTAATGAGCGCACGTATACGCGCAAGATAAGAGAGATCTTGCTCGCCCTGAGAATTGAAAAAGCGCTAAGTAAGCAAGAGATCCTAGCGCTGTACTTAAACAAAATTTATTTAGGACACCGTGCCTATGGTATCGCTGCAGCTGCAGATGCTTACTATGGACTGCATGTTGAAGAGCTCAATCTGGCGCAAATCGCCATGATCGCAGGCTTGCCGAAGGCTCCCTCACGTTTTAATCCTATTAGTAACCCCAGTCGTGCCCTGATTCGGCGTAATTATGTCCTTGGGCGCATGTTGAAACTAGAGATGATTTCGCAAGGTGACTATGACCTTGCGAAAGCACAGGCTGTGGTTGCGAAACGCCATCGGCCGAGCATTGAATTAGATGCAAACTACATCAGCGAAATGGTTCGTGCAGAGATGTATGAGCGTTATGGAGAGGATGCCTATAGCAGTGGTTATCGTGTATTCACCACGGTTGAAGCGGAGCGACAACAGGCGGCACAGTTAGCCGTACAAAAAGGGATAGAGGCCTATGATGCGCGGCATGGCTATCGGGGTGCAGAACAACGCATAGCTGATCTCGAAATGCAGGATCAAGAAGCCTTGCTTAAGCGTTTAAAAAAGATCGGTGACATCCGTAAAAAACAGGCAGGTATCGTGCTTGAGGTGAGTGCTGAGCGTGCCTTGATATTACTGCGTAATGAAAAAATTGAACTAGGTTTGGATGCGGTTAAAGGTGCTAAAACCTATATTAATGAAAATCGTAAAGGGCCAACGCCCAAGGCTGTGAACGAGGTCTTAACGGTAGGTGATCTGATCAGAGTTGAAGCCAAGGCTGGTGGCTGGCGTCTCACTCAGGCACCGAAAGTATCGAGTGCCCTAGTCTCTTTGCGGCCAGAGGATGGTGCGCTACTTGCGCTCAGTGGTGGCTATGATTTTTATCATAGTAAGTTCAACCGCGCTATACAGGCGCAGCGGCAACCAGGTTCCTCATTTAAACCTTTTATATATTCTGCTGCCTTATCGGCAGGATTCACACCAGCCAGTATGATTAATGATGCCCCCGTGGTTTTTGAAGATAAAAAGCTGGAGAGTGTTTGGCGCCCACAAAATTACTCAGGTAAGTTTTTTGGCCCGACGCGATTACGTACCGCAATCATAAAATCACGAAATATGGTGTCAATACGATTGTTAAGAATCATAGGCCAAAAACTAGCGCGTCAGCATGCAGCAAAGTTTGGTTTTAATGCTGATGCCTTACCCAAGGATTTAACGCTGGCATTAGGCAGCGGCGCAGTTACACCAATGCAGTTGGCTCAGGGTTATAGTGTTTTTGCTAATGGCGGTTATCAGGTGAAACCTTATTTTATTGAGCGCATAGAATCTGCTGAGGGTGAGGTTATTTATCGTCCAAATATTCAACGCGTCTGTGATCTGAAATGTCAGCGTTTAGCTTCTGAACTTGCTGAGCATGAACGTGAGTTGGAAGATCTGGGGATTGATTTCACCGCGGTTGGAAACAACTATGCACCACGCATTATTGATGAAGCGAATATTTATCAGATAAGCAGTATGTTGCGTGATGTGGTTCAGCGCGGTACGGGGCGTAAGGCACGCGTCTTAGGACGCAAAGATATTGCCGGTAAAACAGGCACCACAAATGAACAACGCGATGCATGGTTTGCTGGATTTCATCCACAGGTGGTGACCACGGTATGGGTTGGCTTTGATGAGCATAAGCCATTAGGGCGTAGTGAATTTGGTGGCGCTGCAGCACTGCCAATATGGATTGACTACATGCGTACCGCACTGCGTGATGTTGAGAAAGTGAAGGCGGTGTTACCGGCCGATATGATTGAGCTAAATATCAACCCAGAAACAGGTTTAGTGGTCTCTTCAGACGATCCGGAAGGTGTCACTGAGGTGTTTCATATCGATAACATTCCGGCCTTTGATCAGTCTTTTGAGGCTGAGCCGCAACAGACTGTAACGCAGTAAGCGAGCTTAGCGTTGGCTAAACTCGTGCACTGCGTCGACTAAAGCCTTCACATTCTCGGGGTCAATACCGGGATGAATGCCGTGGCCTAGATTGAAGACGTGGCCGCTATCATGCGGATAGTCCTGCAAAATCTTCTTCACTTCAGCACGCACGACTTCTGGTGAGCTATATAAGACGGACGGATCCAGATTACCCTGCACAGCGACGTCGGTTCCGACAATAGCAGAGGCATCTGCAATATTAATAGTCCAATCAAGACCAATACCATCAGCACCAGTGGCTGCGATATGACTCAAGGAATGATTGGCACCCTTAGAAAATAAAATCACAGGAATCTTGACACCGTCATGCTCGCGTTTCAGCTGGTCTAACACGGAGTGCATGAACGCCAGTGAATAGCGGCGATATAATTCAGGCGTTAATACCCCACCCCAGGTATCAAAAATCATTAAGGCTTGTGCGCCGGCTTCAATCTGCGCATTGAGGTAGCTGGCAACACTGGCACTGACTGTGCTGAGTAATTGCTCCAATAATTTTGGCTGCTCATACATCAGTGCTTTGATCTTACTGAAGTCTTTCGATGACCTGCCTTCAACCATATACGTGGCTAAAGTCCATGGGCTGCCAGAAAAACCAATCAGAGGAACACGGCCATCTAATTCTTTACGAATTAAAGACACCGCATCGGTGACATAGCGTAACTCGGCACTAGGGTCAGGCACGGCTAACTTCTTGATATCCGCGGCGGTACGTACGGGGTTAGAAAAGCTTGGGCCATCACCCTCGACAAACTGCAGTCCTAAGCCCATAGCGTCTGGGATGGTTAATATGTCAGAAAATAAAATAGCGGCATCGAGATCGAATCGATCCAATGGCTGCATCGTCACTTCACAGGCTAATTCGGGGGTTTTACATAGCGTCAGGAAATTACCTGCTTTGGCGCGAGTGGCTCTATATTCCGGAAGGTAACGTCCCGCCTGGCGCATAATCCATACCGGAGTAGCGTCTACAGGTTGACGTAATAAGGCGCGAAGAAAGCGATCGTTTTTTTGGCTAGTCATATTATAGGTATTGGGCTAAGTAGGAGAGTTTCGCCACAATCATGAGTTGCCGATAAGCGTTTGTCTAGTTGGACAGCTTTGACTTGATTAGGGCGCTGACGGCAGACATGTCGGCGCGTCCCTGCATCTGTGGTTTAAGTATCGCCATGACAGCCCCCATCTCTCGCATGCTGCTGGCACCAGTTTTTGCGACAGCGGCAGTGATTAACTGCTCAACCTCGGATTCACTCAAGGCTTGTGGGAGGTATTCAGCGATGATGGCTAACTCGGCCTGTTCTTTCTCGACCAAGTCGGTACGTCCTGCATCTTCAAATTGAGACATGGACTCACGACGCTGCTTGCACATCTTATCGAGTACCTGCAGCACTTCAGTTTCATCTAGCTCTTTGCGTTCATCGACTTCAATCTGCTTGATAGCAGCAAGTGCTAGACGAATAGTTGCGAGACGTGGTTTCTTGCCAGCACGCATTGCGGATTTCATATCCGCAACCAGATTTTCTTTTATCGTAGCGTTACTCGCCATCGTATAAATACAGGATGACTTAGTAGAGACGCTTGCGCTTAAGACCAGTGCGAGAAACACGCTTTAAGTTACGTTTTACCGCCGCGGCTGCTTTGCGCTTACGCACAGATGTTGGCTTTTCGTAAAATTCGCGACGGCGAACTTCAGTTAGGACGCCCGCTTTCTCACATGAACGACGGAAACGTCGTAGAGCGATATCAAACGGCTCGTTTTCTTTAACTCGTACTCCAGGCATAA
>JAQWYM010000073.1 GCA_029253965.1 Gammaproteobacteria bacterium | reverse complement strand
TGATGCCAGAGAGTAAACCTCCAACCAGTACTTCTATGAAAAACGCATAGTCCACGTAATATTTCCTTTCTACTTAATTATTAGTGACTAACGCCCAAGTAGGCGTCGATTACATCTTGATTATTCATGACTTCGTCAGGAGCAGCATCACCAATCTTCTTACCGTAGTCGAGAACGACGACGTGATCGGAGATATCCATAACAACACCCATATCATGCTCAATTAAGACGATAGTGGTGCCATAGTTACGGTTGATCTCTTGAATGAAACAAGACATATCCAATTTTTCTTCCATTGTCATACCGGCCATTGGCTCATCAAGCAGAAGCATTTTAGGCTTCGCTGCGAGTGCACGACCTAGTTCGACACGTTTTTGTAAACCATAAGCTAATGAAGCGACTGGTGTCTTTCGAATTGACTGTAAACCCAGAAATTCAATGATTTCTTCGACAGCTTGACGATGCTCTAGCTCTTCTTTCTCTGCACGACCTATATTCAAGGCGTGCTCCCAGAAGTTTGCCTTCATCATCAGGTTACGTCCTGACATGATGTTATCTAAAACTGACATGCCAGCAAATAATGCAATGTTTTGGAAAGTACGGCCAATGCCCATCACAGCAGCACTGTGTGGTTTCATTTTTGTAAACTCTTTGCCGTCAAAAGTAATGGTGCCTTCCTGAGGAATATAAACGCCATTAATTACATTAAGCATTGAGCTTTTGCCCGCGCCATTTGGCCCGATTACTGAACAAATTTCACCTTCATAAACATTGAAGCTGATATCAGTAATCGCTTTTACGCCCTTAAATGACAAACTAATGTCTTTTAGGACAAGGATTGGTTTCTTATTATCTGGACTATTCATAGTTTTATTCTTATGCAGTCTCTAATCTTAATTTAGCAACAAGCTCACCCGCTGAGTCTGTTACATCAAAGGTTGGCTCGCCAGCAAATAATGCTTCAATAATTTTCGTATTGTTTGTACCAATTACTTGACGTCGAATCTTTCGTGAACGAGTCATTTCACCTGCTGCCACGCTGAATTCACGATTCAACACAGTGTACCGCTTGATTGGTGGGCAGTTGGCGCCACCGACCTGAGTGATCCTAGTATTAAGTTCACGCACGCGCTCTGAAATAAGTTCAACCACTTCGGTCTTAGTCGCTAATTCACGCAATCCAGTAAATTGGAGTTGACGCATATCGGCCCAAGAACCTACGGTGTCGCCATCAATCACGATTAGCGCAACCGCGTGATCACGTTGCTCACCGACCACGACTACATCTTTGATGTATGGCGATGCTTTCAACGCATTTTCAATTTGTTTTGGTATGAAATCTGCACCTGTACTAAAGCTCGATTTACAATCGATTCGCTCAAGTACTTTCAGAGTATTGTTAGCTAATTCGCCAACATCACCAGTCTTAACCCAGCCTTCAGCATCCTTCACTTGACCGCTTTGAGCGGCATCACCAAAGTAACCTTTAAATGCGTTTGGACCTTTAAATGCAATTTCATGATTCTGTAAAGTCTTAACTTCAACACCACGTAATGGTGTGCCTACAACATTTTCTTCACCGGTTAAGGCATCTTCAGAAATTTGTTGAATACTGATACAACCTGCGCTTTCTGCAGAACCATATGTGGTCTTCAAGTTGATACCTAGCGCACGGAAGAAGTGGAATACTTCATTACTAACCATATCTCCACCAACATAGGCATTCTTGATGCGACTCAGACCGTATAAGTCCTTAATTGGCTCAAATACTAGCTTTGAACCTAACCAGGTACGCCCGGTAGTCATCATGCCGCCAAGATGCTTATCGATCATCTTGGATTTCGAGCTGGCTGCTCGCGAATTAATTTGGCTAAACATCGTCTTAAAGAAGTGCGGAGGTCCATATAAGAAGGTTGGACCTACTTCACGCATATCCGACATCGTTGTTTCATTACTCTCTGGACAGCTGATTGTGTAGCCTTTAATCATCCATAAGGTGTAGACGTAAAACAATGCGCTTGAATAGGCCAATGGTAGGTAGGCAAATACCTCTTCCTCATCACCCAACTTCTCTTGCTCAGCAAACGATTGACCAATAGTCAAAAAGTTAGAGTGTGAAAGGACTGCGCCTCTTGGCGTGCCTGAGGTACCCGCGGTATAGACGATAAAGGCGTCAGTATCTGGAGTAACCTTAGCAACGGCTTCTTGTAAATAATTAGGCTTCTGACTTGCGAAAGCTTCGCCAGCCTTCTGCATATCTGCAAAACTGATCAGTTGATCAGCATTATAATTTTCTATCCCACGGGTATCGACATAAATCACTTGGCTTAAATTCGATAATTCACCCAGCAATGGCATCACTGCATCAGCTTGCTGTTGATCTTGCAAAACAATGAACTTGGCATTGCAATTCACAAGCATGCCGCGTAGCTCATCGCTGTTAGAGTCAGCGTGCAAAGGCACTGGAACTGCTCCTAAACTTTGACTGGCGATGATTGTGAAGAATAGTTGTGGCACGTTGTTGCCAATCACAGCAACTCGATCACCTGCTTGCAATCCATTAGCAGCAAAGCCATTAGCAAGTGTAGAAACTTCTGCTGAAACCTCTTGCCAAGTATAGGCATTCCAGATGCCGTATCGCTTCATGCGTATAGCAGTATGGCTTGCGCGTTGAGTTATATGTTGCTGCAGTAAACTGGGAAATGTTTCCATATTTCGTTACTTATAAAATTCTAATTATTAGAGCGCTTAGCCTCAATCACACCAGCAATAAGGCATGTATGACATAGCCTTAAGCAAATGCAGGTAAGTACCGAGCACGATTAACAGTAATATATTTTTTAACGTGAAATTCTGGCTATTTAAGAGACACTATTATTTTTTTTTATATGTCAGCCAAGAGGTGATTTTGTCCACCCTTCAAACATCACCCTTAGGCAATATGCATAAACTACACCAACGTGACATGGAATACCAATAGTTTTTTGGGTAAAAATATATACTATATCGCTGTTCTATGAAGCTAATTTAAGTCAAACCAGCGCCACAATTCAAGAAACAAAAATACGCGTAAAACACTACATATAAGGCATTATATGCAAAGAAACCGTGCTTGGTTCTGACGCTATTATTTACTTCAAGCTTAGTTGGAAATTAAATCCGTCAGCCCCTATTTTATACACTTAAAATGGAAGATTTTAGCTGCTGATAATTGTCGCTAACTTCACCCTACTCCTCTCTTATAAAAACGACTAAATCTTACCGCTAAAATTATTTTCAGCGAAAAAGATGGTGAGCTAGCCAACTCAAGACTAATAATAAGGCTAAATCAAAAACAAAAAATCCAAGCACCTCTGTATTAAACGCAAATTCCAAACGGCTATTAAACGACTAGTTACACGCTTGTTAGTATCGATCAACTATCCTCAACACACTGTTTATATGCCACTGCAGCCGCTACTAAAACCTAAACCGATGTAAACAATGCTATTGAAACGCAGCTTATTCAAAAGCAAGCTCTCTTATGCTTGCATTGCAACCCTAGGAAAGGCTTTAATAAAGTCCTAATGAAACCCCTATCAACATTCATATACGCGCTTTACTAACTCTCATGCGCCTTAAATTTAATTCATCGCTACTGTATGTGCTTTTACTAGTCAGCAGCCTGCTGCTAAGCCTCTTCCTTAAAAACAACTACTTTACTGACAACGCCCTAACTCAAGTTAAGAAACGAGGCGAACTCAATATCGTCACGCGCAACTCAGCGACCACTTACTATTACCGTAACGACGAACCGACCGGTTTTGAATACGACCTAGCAAAGGCCTTTGCTGAAAAATTAGGCGTCAGCGCCAACTTCATCACTGATGAAAATTTTGACAGTCAACTTGCAGGCTTAGAAAGTGGTCATGTCGATTTAGCCTCTGCAGGCATTACGATTACTGATGAGCGTGAAAATCTGGTCAATTTCAGCACCCCTTATAATCAGGTCTCACAACTACTGCTATATCGTGCTGGCGAATCAAAACCAAAAGCTTTTGAGGACCTGCGTGACGCAACTATAGATGTCCTAGATAACAGTAGTCATCACGCACAACTGATTCAACTCAAAGAAACCTATTCATTCTTAAATTGGCGCTCACATTCAACACTGGATATAGAGCAATTATTTAACAAACTAAATTATGGTGAGATCGACTACCTAATCTGTGATTCAATCGACTTTAATTTAAATAAACGCTTCTTCCCACAACTGCGCAAAGGCTTCACTGTTAGTACTGCAGAGTCACTAGCCTGGGCTTTTCCTAAAAACAAAGACCACTCACTCATAGACAAAGCTAATGAATTCTTAGCAGCAAGTAAAGACAATGGTTTTTTAGAGGAGCTACAAGAAAAACATTTTGATCATGCTGATGGACTAGGCTACGCAGGCTCAGTCACCTTCTTCCATCACACTAAAAACCGTCTTGAAAAATTAATCCCAATCTTCAAAGAAGCCGCTACAAAGCATAATTTAGATTGGCGTTTAATTGCTGCTATAAGTTACCAAGAATCACATTGGAATCCAAAGGCCATCTCACCCACTGGTGTTCGTGGACTGATGATGCTAACGCAGAACACAGCAAAACAATTAGGCATAAAAAACCGACGTGACCCGGAACAAAGCACTGAGGGTGGTGCGCGTTATTTTGTACGCATGAAAGGGAAACTACCTGATCGAATTAAAGAACCTGATCGCAGCTGGTTAGCATTGGCAGCGTATAATATAGGTTATGGCCACCTTGAAGATGCCCGTGTAATTACAGAGAGACAGGGCGGTAACCCAGACCGTTGGGCCGATATTAGAGATTCACTACCCTTGCTCGAAAAAAAGAAATGGTATAAGAAGACGCGCTATGGCTATGCTCGAGGACGTGAGGCAGCCTTATATGTTCGCAACATCCGTAATTACTATGACCTGATGAACTGGAAGTTTAAAACAGAGCCAACACAAGACTAGGTCTCATCCGCGTTTATTCTTGAAAAACTGCTGCAACAGTTCAGCACTCTGCAGCTCCATCACACCACCAAGCACCTGCACCTTGTGCGTGTGCTTACTGTCGGTCAACCAATTAAAGCAACCACCAACAGCGCCGGTCTTAAGATCATAGGCAGCAAACACTAAGCGCTTCACTCTAGCAGCTAGAATGGCACCAGCACACATCATACAAGGCTCTAAGGTGACATACAGCGTCGCCTCTGTGAGACGATAGTTTTGTACTGATGAAGCCGCTTCACGCAAAGCAAGGACTTCCGCATGCGCACAGGGATCGTGGCCACTGACCGTCCGATTGCCACACCTTGCTAAGAGCTGCCCGTCTTGAACAACCAGGGCCCCTACGGGTACCTCGTCAAATTCAGCACACAATGCTGCCTGCTCTAAGGCAAGCTGCATCCAATAATGGTCTTTATCACAGTGGTTAGTAGTCATTCTCTTAGTTTACTCAGCAATACTCTAAACAGCATTATAAAATCAATACTAAACGAACTAATTATAAATTAGTGAGTCAACTCTGTTATCCATATCACAGCAGACAAGAAAGGCTTAATTTAAGCTTATTGCTATTAATGACCAATAAATTTATTAAAAGACAACTTAAGGATGAATCATGAGAGTTTTAGACAACACAATTGACAGCCTAATATTAAAACTAAGCGGCTTAGCACCTTGGGGGCTGCGATTAGGACTAGGCATTGCTTTTCTTATTCATGGCTCGAGCAAACTCCCGTTGCCACCACAGAGACTGATCGACAACTTTGACTTTTCTCCGTTACTTGCCAGTGCCGTTGCAGTAACCGAGATACTAGCAGGCGCTGCAATAATCTTAGGTGGATTTAGTCGCGGTCATGGCGGCAATCTAATGACACGTCTGGGCGCCTTGCTGGTTGTGATTATTATGTTGAATGCGTTTAACATTGCTCACAGAGATTGGTTTATTAGTACTCAGTTATTCACCAGCGAACAGCTATTCCTATTACTTGTTGGATTATATTTTCTAATCAGAGGCAATAGATAAACCGAGAATGTCATCGCTATAAAGTCATCCGCTTAGGTATCACATGAGGCTGTTTTGCAGCCCCATCTTACTCAGTCAAAATCCAAAAGTGTTTGTGCCGCCGTACTTTTTTTAGGCTTACGAGGACGATGTTGTCTACGTCGACTGCCATGTGCTTTCAATACTCTAGCCGTTTCTGGACGCAGATCATGTTCTAGCATCCATTGTTTGAGTTTTGCTCGCGCTTCACGCGCTAACTGTGTCGGCTCAGCAATCGCTTCAGGGTAGTCCTTTCCGATGATGCAGGCGTAACGTTGTTGAAGATTTAAGGGCATACGCCACGGCGCATGAATCCATTCAGTAGGCACTTGAGATAACTCTGGAAGCCATAGTCGGATAAACTTCCCAGCAGGGTCCTGATCTTCTGATTGTTTCAGTGGTGAATAAATACGATTAGCATTGATCCCCGTGGTACCTGCTTGCATTTGCATCTGGGAAAAATGAATGCCGGCCTCAAAATCAGTAAACCAGCGTGCAAATACAGGTGCTGTTAGGCGCCAATCCAACCACAAATGATAGCTCGCAATCGCCACCAACATGGCACGCATACGGAAGTTGATCCAACCTGTCTGCTGCAAGCAGCGCAGACAAGCATCAGCAAAAGGCCAACCTAAACGCCCTTCTGTCAGCCGTTGTAATCGTTCTGTGTCCTCCGGCTTAAATTCTCTCAATCCAATAAAGCCTCGATGCAGCGCTTCAAACTCCATGCGCGGTTCTGACTCCAGCTTTTGCATAAAATGACAATGCCAATGCAACCTTGAGCCAAACGACTTCAAACTTGAAACAAAGCGACTCTGCCCACCCCCCGCTTTTAACTCATCTCGCCGAGCCTGACTTAACTGCCAAACCGTTCTCAAACTCAGTGTACCCAGCGATAAGTGAGGCGATAAGCGCGAGCACACCGTGCGTGCTGTCAGTGGACTGGAGATACCACCACAATAGCCTTCAGCCCGTGTCTGTAGGAACTCAGTGAGCAAGCCCTCTGCCGCAACAAGACCACCTGCCTGTGCATCAATGAGTGTCTCAGCACCAATCTGCAGTGCCGCCAAGACCTCACATGCAGGCTTTGGAGGAAGCCCGACACCTTGCAGCTCAGCACTGATTGGTAAGCGCTTTGCATTCATCAACTGCGCCCATTGCTTGGCCCAATGCTGACGCTGAGCGCGACCTCTAACAACACCATGCTGACGATGTTGCAGCCATTCAACCTGATTCTTCTTAGCCCACACCTTTATCTTTTGGTCACGTTGATAAGTCCAGCCTGGGCCTGTTTCCTGATGCGAGTGCATACGCTGAAATTGAAACCGCTGCTGCATCCGTGTGAAAACCTCTTCAGTCTCACCGACAGCAATCCATAAGGGCTGCCCTAGTAATGTCAGCGCTTGATCTAAGGCGAGTAGGGATTCCTTCAAAAACTGCCACTGTCGTGCCGAGGTATAAGCCATGCGCCAATAATCCGGCTCAACAATATAAACCGGCAAGATCGGACCTTCAGCTGCGGCTGCAACTAAGGCAGCGTGATCCTCAACTCTTAGATCACGTTTAAACCAGACGACGACAGCAGTCATTAGGAAAGCCAACGCCGCTGATAAACACCCTCTGGATCATAGCGCGCTGCCTGCTGCTCCAGATTAAACACCCGACCCCCGCGTGGGTCCGGCCCAACTCCAGCAATATAAGCCCAGTTACCCCAATTACTGGCGACATCGTAGTCGACTAAATGCGCCTCAAAAAAAGCTGCGCCCAAACGCCAATCCAAACCTGACTCATAAATCAGATGACTGGCAACCAGCTGTCGCGCACGATTACTCATCCAGCCCGTGGCGACTAGCTCACGCATACTGGCATCAACAATATCGCATCCAGTAGCGCCAGCCACCCAGCGTTGCAGCCGTTTTTCACCGCGATCACCAGCAACTTCACGGGCCTCAGGACCTGATTTACGAAACAGAGTCGCATCAGAGACACGGCTATACCAATGGAAAAACTCTCGCCAAAGCAATTCAAAGCGCAACCAATAGGTCGAATCATTAGCGCCGTGCTGCGCCTCATAAGCCAGCACATCAGCCCAAATCTCACGCGCTGATAAACAGCCGTGACTCAACCAGGGAGACAAATAACTCGATTGATAAAGCCCTTCAAAGGCATTGCGTGTCTCCTTGTAGTGAGACAGTGCCGCAGACTCCAAATAGCCCTGCCAATAAGCCAGCCCGGCCTCACGCCCACCGCGTAAATGTGACACTGTCTGAAGCGCTTGAGCGCCGCTCTGGGCTAAATATTCTAGGGGATCAGGCCATGGTTGCTTGTGCAATGCTGACAGCCTAGGAACAGCCAGAGGAGCCGCTGGGCTCAAGGTATGCTTTTTCTCAACAGCCTTACGAAACTTGGAGAAAGTTGAAGGCAAATCAGACAAGGCAAAAGGTAGCTGTGCTTCATCGAAAAGTTCCGCTGACTCCAGCGCAATAACACGATAGCCGTTACTGACAAGCCCTGCATTCTCAAGACGCTCTTCTGTCGCCAAGGGTAAATCAGTCACCACACAACAGACCTCGACACTTGCAGAAACTCTCTGCAAGGCCTGTGATAGCGTCTCTTCCGCTGTCCACAGCGTACTTCCCTGCTGCTCAAGATCAGCCTTTAAAGCCAACAGAGATTCCATTCGAAATCGCTGCCATGCCGGACCTGCACGTGCAAAACCAAACTGCTCAGCAGCCCATCTATTGGGTTGTAGACAGGTTAAGGGAATCAATAGCGCCTGCAAGCGTTGTGCTTCACGCGCGGCCGCAACCAGTGCTGGGTTATCGGCCAGCCGCAGGGTATCACGCAGCAAACAAACCACAGCCTGAGGCTTGATTAAGTCAGCCGTCATAACCGACAGACTATAGGTTTAAAGTGGCAGGCATAACAAACACACACAGGCGGAATTCGTGCCGGTGATTGCGATGTAAAATTTTGAAGTATATTCACACAAAGGAGTATAAGGCTAAGCTCTGCACAGCTCACCATCGCGTAATGTGCAACTTGAGAATTCTTGGTTAGCCGCTCAGGCAGAGGGCCTTTTTAGGCATAGTCACGTTCAGGTAAAACCATGCGGGGATATCAATCAAACAAGTATGTGCTTAGTCATTCTCATTGATCATCTAACTCACTGTTTTTCTCACGTCTTCCTCATCAATTGGAGCAAAGCGTGTCATTTCACCCCAAGCCACTATCTACTTTGTGTTGATTATCCACACCTGCTTTCCTATTCTTTAATATCTATGCAGCCCCAGCTTATACAACATGTGTTTGTTTAGCGCTAATTTATCCGCTGAATAACAAAGCTTTGGTTCTCAGTATGATCTGCCGTTAAATAAGCCAATTTCTAACCTTCTAAAACACAAAACTCGGCGACAGCTTCAATCACACCGTACTAAGATCCTTTAGCCCAATTGCCCATTGAATAATCATGGCCTGCAATATATCCATCCTTCTTGATCTTGTCTTTATAGGCATAAAGCTCGGCTAATGTGGTTTTATATCGATGGTCCGTGTCAATGTAGATCCAATCAAAATAACTTTCCTTGAATTTTTCAGCCGCTTCAATTCAGAGCGCTCTTGTAATTGCGACTGTTCCTTCCTGCAATTCTTTACTGAATTTTTTTGAAACAGCTAAGGCTTTTTTTTCGCAATACCTTTTACTACCCCATATATCGACCAAATGGAGTTTTTCAGGCATGCAACTATCTAAAATAACCTACGAGAAGTTACCCGCATCAACACCAATCTCTGCAACGATTGATTTCTTCGGGAGCAGTTGAATCAATTCTGAACGGTTTGCGACAAGTTGAGCCCCCTTTACATTTTCACTACGAAGAGAAAAGCTTGGAATATCAAGTTGCCGCTTTTTGACGGTGGCATTCACCCATTTGTAAGGCCCAAAGTTTAACAGCAGTTTATTAGCAATCTTTTGTGCAAAATTTCTCATGACACGCCTTAACATTACTCGGAAAATATTTAAGGATCTTAATATCAATCTTGTTATAAGACTTCTTGGCATTACTTTGTTGATTGCTTGAACGCATTCTAACAACACTAAACTAAGCAACAGATCTGATCCGTCATTTTTAAAAAATTCAGCCGTATGCTCTTGGTTTGGCTAAGCATGCTTGGATCCGAGCCTGAAAAATACCACCAAAAACTATCATAGGGTAAGGACTAGGGTAGTTAGTAAGATTACGTACTTCATCTTTAAATATTCCATAGACAGATCGGTTAGAGCAACACCATCTGTATATCCTCAGGAAGCCCAGTAATGATGTGAACGAAAGTTCTCACTGAGCTACAATGTTGTTTATGTTGGCGTAAAAAACAGCCTATGACAATTTTGCTTGAACGATGAATTTCCCAACAGCAACTGTGGTCACTTCAACCAAGGTACCTGCTAGTAACTCTTCTTCGCTACTAAGATTCCAATCGATACCTGAATAACGATATGCAGGATTTTTAGTCATAGAGACAGCTTCATTTAAAATAAAACTGTGTCCAACCAAATCACTCGTAACCTTCTTAGTTTCAACATTAGCTTGCATATACTTCAGTGGGCGCCATAAAAGCACGGCCAATATAGCTGTTAATACTCCCACGCTGGACAATGCACTGAGCATTGAATTAGGGACAACACCTACGGCCATAAGCCCCCCTGCTATCAACGCTGCAAGACCAACAAAAAACAGCACGAAGGTTGAGAAACCCAAAATCACAACTTCGATAACCAGCAATGCCAAACCAGCCATAATCAAACTTTCAGACAAATTATTACTGATCCAATTCATTTTTTAGCTCGCAGTATTCTTATTAAGCGTTTTTATAACCGTCATCGCCTGAGCAACTATGCTGGCTGTGTCCGTACCGTTATCGGGTAGTAAGACCACTGAAGACTCTTTCGCTATAGCAAGTTTAGCTTCAATTGCCTTGGTCGCCAAATCAAGCTGTACTGCCTTTTGACCCTCATCAGTTGCTGCTGCCTGACCTACTTGTCTTAGAGATTCTGCTTGGGCTGATGCAACCGCCACAATCGCCTTGGCCTCACCTTCTGCGCGTAAAACCTGTTCTTCCTTTTCTGCTTCGGCAGCTAGCACTACTGATGCTTTTTCACCCTCAGCTCGGTTAATAGCCGATTGTCTATCCCCTTCTGACTCGAGGATCTGAGCACGCTTCACTCGCTCGGCTTTCATCTGTGCTTCCATCGCTTCCATAACTGACAGAGGAGGCACAATATCTTTTATTTCATAACGAAGTACTTGAATACCCCATGGGACTGCAGCTTCATTAATTGCAGCTACGATATTAGTGTTTAATATGTCACGCTCTTCAAAGGTTTTATCTAGCTCCATTTTACCCAACTCAGAACGCATCGTGGTTTGAGCCAACTGAGTGACAGCAAACTCATAATCATCTATACCATAAGTTGCTCTATATGGATCAAGCACACGAAAATAAAGTACGCCGTCTACAGACAAGGAAATATTATCTTTCGTAATAGCGCTTTGCTCAGGCACGTCAACAGCTTTTTCTTTGAGAGAACGATTAGCTGAAACGCGATCAATAAAGGGCATGATAAAATTTAATCCCGCTTCTTTTGTAGACTGATATTTTCCAAAACGTTCGATCACATACGCGCGATTTTGCGGAACGAATTTAATTGACCCTTTAAGTCCGATTACAATTAAAACCAATACAAGCGCTTGTGTAGTTAATAAATATTCATATACAAAGTACATTTTTTCTTCCTGATTGTTTTACTGGTTTAATAAATAAATTCCACTTAATAGATTGTATTTAGAGATTACAATAGAGTCTGTGACTTAATAATAGATACCTATTTCCACTCAGTAATAGCATTGATATTCCCTAATTTAATATCAAACACTTATTGCAACCTCATGGTTCTTGCGCAAGCAATCTGTAGCTCAGCTATCACTTTTAACATTTTTTCTATGCCTCAATCTTATAGCTATTGCTTCTGCTTTTGCTAGCTTAGTGGTTTCTTCTTTTGCCAGTTCTTTACGACATGGATAGCTCACTACTTACAACAACTTATTAATGACACTATTAGGCGATTTACGTCACACTATGCTCAAAATATTATTTGAGCAAGTCTGTCAAAATTAAATGACGTCAACATCTACTAAGATAATCTGCTTTAGTAAGACCTAAGTTAATCATCTTAGCCTTATAGCCGCAGAGGATGGACATTATAGAAAAAGAATATCTTTTCGCTGAAATTATCTAAATCACCCTATTCTCTATGGCTTCTTTAAATTATTTAAAAAATCAGAGCTTTATAGATATAGTTTTATAGCTGATAAAAACTAATCTTTTTAGCGACAACAGCTAGGTTCTTGGGAGCTGAATAGTGATGAAGAATAACAAACACTGCCATTTAATATGTAGAGAGAACCACTTCAGGTGGGTTTACACCTGGTGTTACCACATAATCAACCCCACTAGATTCTGCCAATTCAATAGTAAAGCCATTAGTAATCCTAAAGGCTAAATCAAAGTTTGATTGCTCTGTAACTACTAGCGGCGATGCATAACTAATCACCCACCTAATACGACTTGAATTATTACAATTGCTCGCATCATCACCATTATCTTTGAGTAATCTACCACTAGAAGTACCCGTTGCATTTGTTATTGTGGTAAGCCCCAAAAAAACAGCGTCACAAGCAGAACCCAACTCTGCAAATTCAGTCGTACCTGCTTACTCTGAAGCTGAGCCAGTGCTATAAGTGCGTAGCTATCGTTGCAAGCCTGCCACTGACAATATGTCCAAGTTCAACATCACGTTTGCGAAAGTCAAAATGCTGTTGCACGCCTTAAATGACAAAGAGACCCTCATGTAGGGTATGTAGAAAAAAGAAAGATGGTAAATCAATATCTAAATCTGATAAAAAAATCTGGGAACAACAAAAGCCTGAACTTTATTCCTCATTCACCTGTCCGGTATGTACTAAAACCAGTATTGTTGGTATTAGTAAGATTGTGTTAGATCATAATCACGATAATGGATTTGTTAGGGGATGGATATGTGAAAGTTGTAACACAGGTCTTGGTCGGTTTGATGATGATCCCGAAATAGTTTTCAATGCCGTTGAATATCTTATGGATCGGAAAAAAACTGATCCATAATTGAAGAGGCGATCACTTGAGATAGTTTTGGTGGAACAGAGTTACCAATCATTTTGTACTTACTCTGGATACTATTTCCTTTAAATTTGAACGTATCTGGATAACTTTGAAACCGGGCGATCTCCCTAACTGAATATCTCCTATCTTCTAACGGATGTAAGATTCCACTATTTTCTGGTGAAGATGTGGCCGTGATTGTTCCCATCACTTCATTTCTAGAAAACCTTCTATAGAAATTTGGTGATCTATATTTTTTGATGTTATCTCTTATCCTCTTATGTCGATCGGACAGGGCATGATAAGGAACATCTTTCCAAGATCCTCCTTCTTTTATGTATCTAACTATCTTGTGTGATGATGGAGGAAGACCCCAAACTTCAACTTTCTCCCTCTTCGGCAATGGTTTACTAAGAACTTTTCCTACAGTTATCTTTTTTAGATTTTCAGGTGGATTAGGAAATATAAACTCTCTCTTTGTTCTTTTATCACTACAAACAATGAATACTCGATATCTATTTGAAGGAACTCCAAAATCTGAGGCGTTCAATAGTTTATAAGATACTAAGTAACCCAAATTACCCATCTCATTCTCAAAACGTTGAGGCATCAGTACACCATCACAATCTTTTGATGATAAAAATCCCCTTACATTTTCGAAAACCACTATCTTGGGTTTTTTCTTTTGATTTTTTATTACATCTAGAACTTGTAAAAATAAATTTCCATCATCATCTTTTGTTGAATTCCTATTACCGGCCGATGAAAACGGCTGGCATGGTATACCGGCAAGTACTACATCACCTTGAGGTATTGATCTTTTATCAACCTTCCTGATATCACTAATATCAATTTCATGTTTTAGATTAAACTCATAAGTTTCTTTTACACTGAACTCAATATCATTTGAGTATACAATTTCAAAGCCAACCTTTTTGAAACCGTAATCTAAACCCCCACAACCCGAAAATAACCCAATTACTCTTGGAGTACTCATACAAATCTTATTTTGTTAGAAATATTTTTATAATATTCACCAGATTGAATCATTTGAATTACAACCTTTTCTATATCCTCAGTTATAATTTTTGGACGTCCCAAAATACAACACTCATCTTACATCTTTGAACTCTTAGCTTCACTCTCTTTACAGATCAGTAATCGTTCAAATTTTGAAAAAACACCTATTATTTGAAACATCATCCGACCGTTCAGTGTGACAGCATCTAATCCTGATTGATGAATATATAAATCGACATTGACAGAGTTTAGATCATTCAAAAACATAACTAGATCTTGTAATGATCTTCCTAGACGACTTACATCCCACACTAATATTCGATCAAACTTACCTTTCACCATATCTTCACATAATCTATTAAATTAAGGTCTTTTGTTTCTGTCTTTACTGCCACTAATACCTTCATCAGTATAAGTATCAACTAAATTCCAGTTTCTATTCTCAATAATTTCTTTCAATTTATATATTTGATTATCTGTTGTTTGGTCATTTGTTGAAACACGACCATAAATAACTACTCGGCTCATATTTTTACTCCTTAAATATCTTATCAAGATCATTCATATTTCGACTCGATACATTTATAGTTTTCTTTGCTGCGCTTATCTTCATATCATCAGTATATTTGAGATAAGTATTTTCAATATGACCTACTGAAGTGCCTGCCTGCTTAGCAATATCAATAATATCTACACCAGAACGAACACGCATCGTTATACAAAAGTGTCTTAAAGAATACCAAGTGACGTTACGATCTTTATAATCAAGCCCAATAGCTTCCATCATATTTCGCCAGTGCTTTTGCCATATTCGAGCTGGGATTCCACCATTTTTCTCTGAGCCAGCAAAAACTCTTGCTTTAGGATCAACTACATCTAATCGCTCACGAATACGATTAAAGTATTCACCGCCACGAGTAATAATTGATCGTGATGATCTTACTTTTGATGTTTCTGCTCTGATGTTAATTTGAACTAAAGTAATTGTATTATTTGCCTCATCTCGCTCAGTCCAAATCTTCTCGATGTCAGCCCAAATCAATTGACGCAGTTCTCCAACTCTCATACCTGTATTAGCCGAAATAAGCACAAAATCTCTCATTAAAGCGCGCTCATTTCGCTCTACTGGGTCAGGACAGTTTTTCTTGGCCATATAACTACGATTGAACCGAACAAGCACATCCCACTCCTCAAGCGTAAATGTATCTCGTCGCCCAACATCATCTTTTTTTATCTTAAGCACTTCAAAATCAAACTCGGGAAAGTGTATAAGTCCCTCACGATACGCCCACTTACAAAGGGCATTTATTGTTGCTGTTTCATTTCTAATCGTTACATCTTTAACTTCCGGGTGTGATTCACGCCTAATCAACCGCCAGTAGAATAAAGTGTTCTTGTCTAACTCACTTGCTTTTAGCTGTTCGCCTTTAACAGCTAAAAGGTGATTTAGTTGCGATTTAATAGTTACTAATCGTCCAGCAGTAATAATTCCACCATCAACTTCACGCTTCCTGAACGCGACATATTGATCTACTAGCTCGCGAAGTGTTAAACCGAATATTTTCTTGCCAGCTTCTTTTTTCCCGAGTATTTCAAGTGCTAGATTCTTTGCCTTTGCTAATGCTGAATCTAGATCTCGAGTGCGGAGTGATTTTCTGTAATGCTTTTGCTCGTCTTTAAGATATATCCGGAATTGATAGACGTCACCGGATAAAGGCACACGATAAATGAGTGCTTCTCCATCAAGAATAGAGTGCTGATCACTTATTTTTACATTAGTCGTTCTGGCCATAACCTACTATTACTAATAGCAACGCTAGTTAGTATCTTTTTTAGTATGTAGCGAATACGATAACGCGAATAAGGTTGATATTAAAGGCTTTTTTCTCGTTTAGTATGTCTTTAGTATATAAAAAATATAATAAAAACAATAACTTAATATAATATTACTATTCCCATTCAATGGTTGCAGGTGGTTTGCTTGAGATGTCATAGGTGACTCTCGAGACGTTTTCGATCTCGTTAATAATCCTGCGTGAAACTAGGTCTAAGAAGTCATAAGGCAGATGTGCCCACCGAGCTGTCATAAAGTCGATGGTCTCTACCGCACGCAATGAAATGACGTATTGGTAACGACGACCATCACCAGTAACACCGACCGACTTAACCGGTAGAAATACGGCAAAGGCCTGCGATACCTCATCATAAAGATCATGCGCTTCTAATTCTTTGATAAAAATATTATCAGCAAGACGCAGGATGTCAGCAAACTCCTGTTTTACTTCACCAAGAATACGTACCGCTAAGCCTGGTCCAGGGAATGGATGACGATGAATCATCTGTGCCGGCAAACCGAGCTCGCCTCCTAGGCGACGTACTTCATCTTTGAAGAGTTCACGCAGCGGCTCAACCAGCTTGAGCTGCATGTCATCAGGTAGACCACCAACATTATGGTGAGACTTGATTAAATGCGCCTTACCCGTAGATGCACCTGCGGACTCAATCACATCAGGGTAGATTGTGCCCTGTGCTAACCAGCGGGCATCAGTAATTTTAGCGGCCTCTTCTTCGAAGACTTCAACAAATAAGTTACCAATAATCTTTCGCTTGAGCTCGGGATCATTCTGACCTGCTAAGGCGTTAAGAAAACGCTTTTGTGCATTAACCCGAATCACATTAACACCGAGGTGCTCAGCGAAGGTTTTCATTACCTGATCACCCTCATGTAGTCGCAACAACCCATTATCAACAAAGATGCAGGTGAGTTGCTTGCCAATCGCCTTGTGCAGTAAGGCCGCTACCACTGATGAATCAACACCACCAGAAAGGCCTAAAATAACGTGCTCTTGGCCGACTTTTTCTTGCACCTGTGTAATCAATTCTTGCGCAATGTTGCCTGCATTCCAAAGTGGGTCACAGCCACAGATTTCTAATAGGAAGTGACTGATAATTTCACGCCCCTGCTTACTGTGCGTAACCTCAGGGTGAAATTGTAAGCCATACCATTGACGTTGCTGATCAGCCATCGCCGCAACTTCGGCGCTGGGGCTGCTGGCAAGCACTTCAAAGCCATCAGGTAGTTGTGTGACTTTATCGCCATGCGACATCCACACATCCAGACAAGAAACGCCTGCAGCGTTAACCTTATCTTTTAAGTCGGCAAATAATGGGCTGGCATTTTTAATTTCGATTTGTGCAAAGCCAAATTCTCGATGATCAGAGCTTTCTACTGTGCCGCCCAAGGTCGCTGCCATCACTTGCATGCCGTAGCAGATACCTAAGACTGGACAGTTAGAGGCTAGGACATAGTCTGGAATCGCCGGCGCTTCACCCAAGGCCACTGACTCAGGGCCACCGGATAAGATAATACCGTTAACACCTTGAGCGAAGCCTGCTGCCTGCTCTGAATCGAATGGAAAGATCTCACAATAGACACCGATCTCTCGCACTCGGCGCGCAATCAATTGTGTATATTGCGAACCATAGTCGAGAATAAGTAGACGTTGTGCGTGAATATCCGCAGCTGCTGATGTAGTCATGAATGAGAACTTAGTTGTATGAGCGCTTGTCGCCACTCAGAGTATTTACTAAACCTGATAGTTAGGAGCTTCTTTGGTAATCGCAACATCGTGCACATGACTTTCACGCATCCCTGCTGTTGAGATTTTTACAAACTCAGCTTTGGCATGCATTTCCTCAATAGTTGGGCAACCGACATAGCCCATGCTCGAACGCAGCCCCCCTAAGATCTGATGCATGATGGCAACGATGCTGCCTTTATAAGGCACACGCCCTTCGATACCTTCAGGGACTAATTTGTCGGCATCACCAACATTATCTTGGAAGTAACGATCACTCGAGCCCTGCTTCATTGCCCCAATCGACCCCATGCCTCTATAGGTCTTATAAGATCGGCCCTGGTAGAGTTCAACTTCACCTGGAGATTCTGTGGTACCTGCAAAGAGACTGCCGAGCATGACGCAGTTGGCACCTGCTGCTATAGCCTTGGCAACATCACCGGAGTAACGAATACCACCATCGGCAATCACCGGCACATTATGTTTAGCGGCGATGCGTGCAACATTATCAATCGCACTGATTTGTGGGACACCTACGCCTGCAACAATACGCGTCGTACAGATTGAACCTGGGCCTATACCCACCTTAATCGCGTCGACATTATTTTCAATCAATGCTGAGGCAGCAGCAGCAGTCGCAATATTGCCACCGATGACTTGCAGATCAGGGTACTGCTTCTTGACACGTTTAACTGTATCCAAGACACCCTGTGAATGTCCATGCGCGGTATCCACAACAACAACATCAACACCGGCAGCAACTAAGGCGGCAACACGTTCTTCACTGTCGGCACCCACACCTACCGCAGCACCGACACGCAGTTGGCCCTGATCACCTTTACAGGCACTCGGGTGTTCACTGGATTTTTGAATATCTTTTACGGTGATCATGCCGCAAAGATGAAAATCATCATTAACGACCAAGACCTTCTCTATACGGTGTGTGTGCAGTAAGGCTTGAACTTTATCTAAGCCGGCACCCTCCTCAACCGTCACCAGTCGTTCTTTGGGTGTCATGATAGTTTTAACGGGCGCATCCAGATGGGTTTCAAAACGTAAGTCTCGGCTGGTGACAATACCGATCAAGTCTTTGCCATTAACCACAGGAACACCTGAGATGTTGTTGGCCTGTGTGATCTCCAGCACTTCTCTGATACTGATATTAGGGCCAACTGTAATCGGGTCTTTGATAACACCGCTCTCGTATTTCTTAACCATGCGCACTTCATTCGCCTGCTGTTCAACAGACATGTTCTTATGAATAATGCCCATGCCTCCTTCCTGTGCCATAGCAATTGCTAGACGACCATCAGTGACGGTATCCATCGCGGCGGATAAGAGAGGAATGTTTAAACGAATATCGCGTGTGAGTTGCGTACTGATGTCAGCGTCACGCGGCAGAACCACTGAATGCGCTGGAACTAATAATACGTCGTCAAATGTAAGTGCATCTTGGATAATACGCATGTGTTGTTCGCCAATGTTCGAAATTGACGGCTTATTATAGAGAACGCTGGCAATAGGGTAAACTACTGACTCACTATTAATGTTCATCTTATGACCACTTTATACGATACAGACCTCAGCTATCGCCGGAAGATCATCTCTGTCAGCGATATTAACCTGCAGTTAAAGCAATTATTGGCGCGGCAATACCCGATGATTTGGGTTGAGGGTGAGATTTCCAATCTGGCAACCCCAGCATCTGGTCATATTTACTTCAGTCTAAAAGACCGTGGCGCACAAATTCGTTGCGTTATGTTCCGAAACAGCCGTCAGCGTGTGCGTTTTGAGATCAAAAATGGCCTGCAAGTGGTGATTCGCGCCCAAGTGAGTCTTTATGAGCAGCGCGGTGATCTACAACTGATTGCCGATGACATGGAAGATGCCGGTGCGGGCGCACTGCAGCACCAGTTTGAAGAATTAAAGAAAAAACTTCAGGATGAAGGTCTGTTCGCCGCTGAGCGTAAACTAGCCTTACCTGAGTTTCCTAATGAAATCGCTATAGTGACCTCGGCTAGCGGTGCGGCACTGCATGATTTCTTAAATGTCATACAACGTCGTTTCCCCGGCGTGAGCAAGCGCTTATATGCCAGTACTGTTCAGGGTGCAGCAGCACTACCCACACTGCATAAGGCCTTGCGCCAAATTCAGTCTGACAACACTGCCGATGTCATCGCCATTATCCGTGGCGGTGGCTCAATTGAAGATTTATGGGCCTTTAATGATGAATCGCTGGCGCGCTTAATTGCCGAACTCAGTATCCCAGTGATCACTGGAATCGGGCATGAGATCGATTTTACGATCTGTGACTTTGTCGCTGATGTGCGTGCACCGACGCCTTCAGCAGCGGCGGAGATTATTAGTCCCGATGGCTTGGCAATGCAGCAGTTCTTTCAGGCACAGGCGCAGCGTCTCAGTAGTATTGCCAGTAGTCGTATAGAGTCATTGAGTCAACGCACCGATTGGCTCAGCCAACGTTTACATAATAGTCATCCAAAGCTGCGTTTAAACTTACAACAAGCGTCATTAACGCGACTGAAAAAGCGTATGAGCTTGGTCTCTGGTCATTATTTTGCGCGCAAGCTGACGAAATTAGAGCGTTTTCACGAGCGTTTACAGAGTCATTCCCCTGAAAAAAGGCTGCAGACTAACCAGCTGCAGTTAAAACAGCAGCTAGCGCACCTACAATTGGCCTCATCCCAGCTGAAAGCAGCAAAGCAACATCGCTTCCAATTAGCCACTCAGGGGCTTAATAGCGTAAGCCCACTGGCAACATTGGAACGAGGCTATTCAATCACTCAACTAGAGGGTGCTGATGGGAATTACATTCGTAGTCACAAAGAAGTCAGCAAAGGTCATCTAATTTGCACCCGTTTAGCAGACGGACAGGTCATTAGTCGAGTAGAATCACATCAGGCTGAAAAGTTAACCAAATCCAAATAGGAATAACTTGCAAGTACGCAATATTCTTGCTATTAAAACGGGCTAATTTTAACGAGACGCAAATCATCATGGCAGTGAAGAAAGCAGTATCGAAAAAGAAAGCGGTTGCTAAGAAAAAGGCAACACCAGTAGCTAGTGCTAAAAACAAGACCACTGCCCCTAAGAAAGTGGTGAAAAAAGCTACGTCCGCAAAAAAAGCAACTGTAAAGAAGGCTGTGGCCAAAAAAACCACGCCTACAAAGAAAACAGCAGTGAAGAAGGCTGTCGTTAAAGAATCGACAACAGCGAAGAAGGCTGTAGCGAAAAAGACTACAGCGGCAAAGAAAGCTGTGGTTGCAGAAAAAGTAATACCGGCAAAGAAAGCTGCAGTTAAGAAAACTGCGAGCAAGAAAGCCCCAGTCTCTAAAAAGGCCTTACCAGCGAAGAAAATTGTGACCAAAGCAACACCACCGGCGAAAAAGCCAGCAGCAACAAAGAAAAACACCGCCATCGCCAAGAAGAGCATCAAGAAAGCCGTAACGATTAAAGGCGGTGCTATACCTGACGAACCGATAGTCGGCACCACGTTACCCGTCGACGGTATCCAGCCCTATACCATTTCAAAAGGCGAGAGTTATATGAATGATGAGCAATATGCTCATTTCAGAAAGATTCTCATCGCTTGGAAGCGACAGTTAATGGAAGAAGTCGATCGTACTGTGCACCATATGAAAGCGGATGCAGCCAATCATGCCGACCCAGCAGATCGTGCCACCCAAGAAGAAGAATTTAGCTTGGAGCTGCGAACACGTGATCGTGAGCGCAAATTGATTAAAAAGATTGATGAATCCTTGGTAACCATCGATCTTGGTGATTACGGCTATTGTGAGGCCTGTGGTATTGAGGTTGGCATTCGTCGCCTTGAGGCACGTCCTACTGCGACCCTGTGTATCGATTGCAAAACCTTACAAGAAATCAAAGAAAAGCAAAACTTCGCATAAGCCGTTGAATAGGCGTCTCAGCAAGCCTTTCACCCCATATTACCGTGGCCGCTTCGCACCCTCGCCTAGCGGCCCTCTGCACTATGGTTCACTGCTTACTGCTGTGGCTAGCTACCTACAGGCACGCTGTAATCATGGCTGCTGGCATCTTCGTATCGAAGATATCGACCCTCCACGCCAACAAAAAGGCGCTGTTAGGCAGATATTGACTAGTCTGCGTGCTTTCGGCTTCGATTGGGATGGCCCAGTTCGATATCAAAGTCAGCGTCTGGCGTATTATCAGCATATCGCGGCACAACTCTATAAAGATCAGCTGGCCTATTATTGTCAATGCTCACGCAAGCAGCTCTCAAGCAGTCCTGAAGCGAGATTAGGAAGAAACTATAGGGGTAACTGCAGGGAGATGGAGTTAGCGCCATTGGCGGGGCGTTCGCTACGTATGCGTGTAGGCACAGATCATGTTGCTTTTAATGATGGTGTTTTTGGTCGGCAAAATTATGACTTACAGGCAGATAGTGGTGACTATGTCATCTATCGTGCTGATCAACTCCCAAGTTACACCCTTGCAGTAAGCCTAGATGATATACATGAGGGCTATACAGAATTAGTCCGTGGTGCTGACTTATTGCACCTCAGCGCTCGACAACTGCATTTAATGCAGCAGTTTACTCCGCAGCCAGTGCAGTTCATGCATGTCCCTATCATCACTGATAGTAGTGGTCAGAAGTTGAGTAAACAGAATCATGCAAGCGCTCTAGATACACGACATCGTTCATTTCTGCTCTATTCAGCGCTAAAGGATTTAGGACAAGAGCCACCCAAGTATCTTTCTCGACGTTCAGTAGCAAACATTTGGGACTGGGCCTTCAGCCGTTGGCAGGTTTCCTTAATAGCGCCTGAGATGATGATTAAACAGGGTTTTTGAATCACCATTAGCACAGTGACTGGGCATTAAAATATAGCTTATAACGTAAAAAAGCCGGTTATACCGGCTTTTTTACTGCAATAGAAAGTGACTAAAATTAGTCTTCTTCACTACCCCATTGCCATGGCTCGTCCTGTGCAACTCCAATGAAGATCCACACATTACCAACCAATGTGATGACCAACATAGCGGCCGCACCTAAACTCCACAGAAGTTCACCGTAGTGCTCTGGGAAGCCGACAAAATTGAAAATAGAAATCATCACGGCTGTGAAGATTGCCATTATAGCTAAAGCTTTTTTAGTTAACATAATTAGTCTCCTCTTATACTTTTAGGAAAAACGACCTAACGGCTTCCTGGTTTTGAACTGGCATCTAGGAACTTATCAAAGTAAATGCTCTCTTCATTGATACCCGCTGCTGTTAGTAATTCTATCGCAGAATCGATCATAGGAGGAGGCCCACAGAGATATCCCTGTGCATTTTTAAGTTCCATAGACTCGGTTTTAACAAAATTTTCATGGAAATAATCAGTGACATAACCTGTTGGGCCAGTCCAATTACTTTCTTCGGACTCACCAGACAACACCGGAATATATTCGAATGTGTAGTCAGGGTGCCAGTTGTTTTTAATCTCTTGCATGACGCTGGCACAATACAAATCATTCTGTGTTCTTGCACCGAATAGATAAACACAATTACGTTTAACTTGATTATTTACACAGTCTTCTAGTATCGACTTAATCGCACTCATGCCACTGCCGCCTGCAATACAAATCATCTGTGAACTTTCCTCACGACGATAAAATTGCCCATAGGGTGCTGAAAGTTTGATCGCAGTACCAATACGATCAGATTCAAATAACCAATCAGTAAATGCACCACCCTTTACATGACGAATAAAGAATGTGAAATCAGTTGTATTTTCGTTTGTTGGGGCCTTAGCAAAAGAGTAGGAGCGCGCCGGTGCGACACCCTCAACTTCAATTTCTGCATATTGTCCAGCAAGCATCTCGCGTGGAATATCTTTATCGCAGCTGACAACAAGCTCTTTAATATCGTAAGTTAGGTCAGTGATTTTAGAAATGGTGCCATTAGCTTCGACCATTTCAGTTTCAGGTGTATCGGCAAGTTCAACATCAACCTCAATATCACCACGAAGCGCACATTGGCAAGCAAGTACGGCACCCGCTTTTAACTGCTCACCATCTAAGACGTATGAGAAGTCACTTAATGCTTTAATTTTACCTTTCTTAACCACTGCTGCACAGGCACCACAACTACCAACACGGCAATCATGCGGCCACGCTACTCCAGCTGCTAACGCAGCCTTGAGCAAATTATCGCCAGCTTTTACTTCGAATGACACATCGCCACCGTTAACAGTCGCTGTGAAATCCTTTTTCTTATTACCAAATAATCCAAACATCACTAAACCTTATTTATTCAATACCCTAGACGTGAAAACGCCCCAAGTCCGACTCAGGGCGCCTTACAGCTTGATCGCGAATTTAAACGTTAATCGAGATTCCCTGAAGGGTACCTGAACTAACATCCTCAGCCGATGGCAATGCTGTGAAAGGAATAATTTTCTCTTTACTCGTACTAGGGTGCGATTGAACCTTGTCGTACCACTTTGCAATTCCTGCGCGAGATGAGATGAGATCGCCAGCTCCGGCGATCACTAATAGATTACAACAGGCCGACCAATGAATATCTGCCAATGTGAAATCACCACAAATGAAGTCACCACGTTTTGGTGGGTTCATCACTTGTTTTTCAAAACCATCAAAAACGGCAGCGAGTGCGTCTTTGTTTACTGTTTCACCGATATGCGGTGCAACACAATCTGTTGCGATAATAGACCATTGATACATAATTGCGCGGCTTACACCGTTGCGCGGTACCAACGATGGGCCGAAGCCTTTATCGTCAAGGTATGACATAACAGCAGTAGTACCATAAACCACGAAATCTACGTCATGGAGAACTGGACCAACACCATAAGGGGATGCTTCTCTAAAATCACTAGCATCTACATCTGCGACCACAACCACATCAACATCGACACCTTTCTCAGCAGCTGTTTGCAGGCATTTACCCGTATCTGCACAGCTTGGATGCCCACGCAGGATCATTTTATTTCTTAATTGGTCACCGATCATAAATTCCCCCTAAACTTCTAAATCTCTTTTAAATAGAGTTCGCCCAGTAGAGAGGAATCTCTATTGGGCGATTTCAACATTACTAACCGTCGATCTTTAAAGCACCTGACGGACAAGAAGCAACTGTTGCTCGAACTTCTTCTTCAGAGGCAGCTGATTCGTTAATTACAAAGTTACCGTCAATAACTTTAAATACTTCCGGTGAACCTTGAACACACTTTCCAGCATGACTACATGTATCTTGATCCCAAGTAACTTTCATAATATCTCCTGTAAACAGTGTTTATTGTGGAAAAAACCATTCTAGTTCTAAGTGACTATTGATGGCTTTATTTTGGGTTTATTAAACGCCTACAATCTCAGCTTTCATTGAGTATAGGATGCATAGCACTTCGTTACGTTCTGCATCAGCAACGTCATTCTTAGCTAGTGCACTTAATACATCATCACATACAGCAACAAACTCAGTATCACTGATGTTCATACCTGTATGAGCCGTTAGCATATCTTGACCGGTGTAAGTCTCTGGACCGCCAATGCCGGCACCAAAGAATTCACGGACTAAGCGCTTAACATTATCGCCGTCACTACCAGCATAACGCTGTTGAATTTTTGGGTTACTGGTATGGTTAATCCAAATATCATCAACAATACTTGCTATGCCATCGGCGCCGCCAAGGCGCACATATAAATTCTCATCACTCATTATTACTCTCCTCAGAAAAGAAGCTAGTTAATAGCTTATGTTTAGTAATTATCTCTTAAACTATTAGCCCCAGACAAGCTGGGGCTAATAACGTTTATTTACAGCAACTTACGTGTAGTTTGCGATCTTATTCATCTTACCAGCGATCTTTAGTTCGCCTTCTGATGCCATCTCGCCATCCCACTTGTTCATACGCTCGTTCATGTACTTATGGAACACTGGTGGTAGTAATGCCAATGCAAACAGTGTGAAGTAACCTCGTCCGCAGTTTGGTGATCCTACTTCGTCTAGTTCCCAGAAGTGTGTCTCGCCACGGTCATGGTGATCGCCTTGACGGCCAATCTCAATGAAGAACCATGAGGTGAACGCTGTGCTGTTGTCCCAGCTATGACGGTAGTCAATTGGCTGGCCCTTCTCACGAATCAAACCGTAGTGCTCTAGGTAGTTCAATGCTTCTAGTTCGAAGTTTGAAATTAACCATACTATCGCTAGGCAACCAATACCGGCCCATCCACCTACTGACCAGAATAATAAGATCGTTGGTAGTGCCATGAAGTATCCACGCATCCAAC
>JAQWYM010000045.1 GCA_029253965.1 Gammaproteobacteria bacterium | reverse complement strand
ACAATCTATGGTGCTGATGGCGGTTCAGCTATCCTCAGCGATAATGATACTTTGACGGGCTCATCACAGAATGATGTAATTTTTGGTGATGGTTCTGGTGGTGGCGGTGCTATCAAACGCTGGACTACGACTCCATTTTCAGAAGGTGGTGAAGCTGGTGGTGGTGATGACACCATTACTGCGGGTGCAGGTAATGATATTATTTTCGGCGATGGCTTTAAAGGTGGTGCCAGTGGTGATTATAGAGGTGGATATGGTGGCGGTGGTGGCGGTGCTGGTGCTGAAGGTGGCGATGGTAATAGTAGCTGGTCAGCAGGAGGTATTGGGGCCAGTGATGGAACTAGTGGTAAAACTGACGGCAACGTAGTGAACTCAGATTATACAACCTTAGGCCTTGAAAGGCTTTCATACGACTATAATGGTCATAATAGATCTGGTGGTGCGGGTGCCGGTCTTAGGGGGAATGTATCTACTGGTAAGGATGGTAATCGCGCAAGTTTTAGCGATGATTTAGAGCAAACGTTGTATGACAAAATATTAAACGATGTAGAGCAGGGTACAAATTCAGATGACCGGATATTTACCCAAAACCAAGGCAACGGCTCCGATACCATTGATGCTGGCACAGGCAATGATTATGTATTTGCTGGTGGTGGAGATGATAGCGTTAGAGGTGGCGAGGGCGATGACACCCTTTATGGTGGTGAAGGTATAGATACCTTTATTTATGTTGCTGGTGACACGGGCATTGATACCATCAAAGATTTTAATTTTTTAACAGGTGACAAAATTGATATAAGTGGTCTTTTAGACTATGAATTGAATGATGATTTAACTGACTTCATAAAAGTAGTGGATGATGGCCCAGCTCGAAATCTGCAGTTGCAGTTGGATATTAATGGTGGTGGTGATGATTTTCTAAATACAAAGTATGTGATTAACCTAAACACTCTAGGCACGGGTTCAACTATATTGGATGACATTAGCAGCAGTTTGATAGTGCTGTAGAGACAGTCAAGTGGGATACCTACTTAAAAAAGCGGCGGCATGATGTAATTCAGCCCCTTCAGCAGAAAAAAGACCCCGCAATGCGGGGTTTTTTTTGTTTGGAAAAAACTGGTGAAGTTATAGCAAGCTAGGCGATTATAATAATGGCGAGTCTGCGTAAAGACAAAACAGCGCTGTAGAAATAGTTAGATTTAATTATACACCTTATAAGATGCGGTCATCATTGACTCGACTAACTGTAATCAGCCATCAGCCATCAGCAGTCATGCTGACAGTACAGATCGTTTTGTAAGGCAACAGTTTGCTAGCCGTTGAATATGATGGTGGTTATGTGCACCATGTTTTAGCAATGCATTAGATATCTCAGAATACTCTTACATGCTGAAATAGCCCATCTTAAAGTCTCCTGCCATTGTTATAGTGGACACGATGGCCGCCTGAAACGCTTCGTCCCCTGAAATCTCTATGCGTAGCATGCCGATCAATCCTGTTAGCAAGATCAAGAGATATATAATTAAGTTTAAACTGGAATTGAACTAGAGGTTTAGGATGACATAGATTACAAGCAACCTATAAAAGAATAACGGTAAAAGCTATTGTTGGTAAAAACAATATTGCAACATGCTGTAAAGCTGATCAGATTGGCAGTTTTGATTGATCGCGCATTAAATAATTAAGCAAAGCTTAGTTAGCACTCGTTTCAATAGAGATAGTCCATCTTAAGTCATGCTTGATCGTATCAAGTAATAAACGGATATTCGGATGTGCATTTGGTGAAGCCATTTCATCAGTCACATAATCACCAAATAATTCCAACCCCATTCGCGCTTCGCTAACACTCAATACAGCAGAGTTCTCAGTAATTGCGCACAATATTTTTAAAGACGCCTTTTTCCCCGCTATATTCTCCACGCAATGAGTCCGCTTACTAATTACTTCAGTGAATGTAATTGCAGAAACGCTGCTATATAGATTAAGTGAGTTAAATCCTAAGCCAAATTCTTTAGTCATCATTCTCGTCCAATTACGCTAGGGATGTGCAGTAGTAATGTTCTAAATCAGTTGATCAATTGTAACAAAAGATACGATTTAAACAGATGTTTGTGGAGAAATTATTAGCAGATTAATGGAATGAGTTAAAACTAGGCTTGTTTTTGGTGATACATATCCAGCCTAGGGGGTGTAAGTCTATTTAGAGCATGTACTAGAGGCTTTGTCTTCAATAAACTATTGCATAACGTAACAATTGTTACAAAAAATCTATTCATTGTATTTGATAAATAAAACATAAATAAAGGTGGACTGGGTATGAATGAATATAAGTTGGGATTCGATAGTGCTGTTGAAGTTAGCATAACGACATTAGTCGATTATTCTGCACATGAAACCGTTCGATTGATGTCGGAACTGAATGGCGAACTGCAGCTGCGGAAAGGGCGGGTGTATAAAATCTCACGCTACCATAATGAAACGAATTTACCATTAGATCAGATCGTAGCTATACGTGATGGTGATGATCTGAAGTTACAGTTTTCAAGTCAAGATCAATTAATACTAATGGATTACTTTGAGCTTTCCGCAGAGGGTCAAAGTGGTCTTGAGTTAGCTCTATCATCGAATTCAAAAGGTGATTTAGACTATTTTAGTTTGGCAGCCGATAGTTCCGGCTTAGAGCTGGGTGATGGTACTCAATTATTGTTAGCTACAGGTGACTTCGAGTCATTAATACAATTAGCGGTAGGAGAGCCATTGCTGCATCAAGCAATTCAAAGCGCTGAGAAAAAATCATTTGACTATGGTGATGTCATGGCAGAAGCCGATGTTGAAAAAGTAGAAAATGAAGATACCAGTAGTGCATTATCTTATTTGTCGATAATACCGGTTATTTTATTTGGTGCAGTAGTTGCAGGGGCAAGTTCAGGTGGTAGTAATAGTAAATCAGCAGCAGTAGCAATAACTGAAGATGAAGCTACAGTTATTGTTGGTGAGTTTGCTGCAGGCCCTGCTATAACTGATCATGGATTAAAGGTCACTGCATATGATGCGCAAGGAAATATGTTAGGTAAGAAATCAGATATAGATGAAAATGGCCAATTTAGAATAGATGTAGGTATCTTTACTGGAACATATTTTCTAGAAGTCCGGGATGAATCGGATGAAAAAGACTATATCGATGAGGCAACAGGAGAGAGAATAAATTTCCCAGTTGATGTATTAAGGTCTATGGGTGTTGCCACAAATGGTGGTGAATCGAAGACTAATGTAACGCCATTAACTGAATTAGCATCGGCTCGATTAATAGTGAATGGCAAGATAGCTGCTGATGCTGAGCGTGTGATGAAAGTGATTAAAGCTATGAATGAGCTGTTTAACTTAGATATCACACAGGGTGAAATAAAAACTACAATTGATAAGGAAGGAAATGCTCAAGAACCCAATGCTTATGGAACAGCGTTAGCAATAATATCTAAGCTTGATAACTTACCGGATTCTGGTGGTATGAGTGGTACTTTAGTGATTTTTAGACTCGGCCTTACTGAGACAGAAGATGGCAGCTTTGCCTATAAGGATAATGCGGCTGGTAATACATTGAAACAGAAGCTTGAAAGTTTGCAAGCTGAACTATCGAGAGATAAGAGTATATCAGACGTGCAAAAAGCTGAAATGGTTGGCCAATACAACCATCTATTGAGCCTAAAAGAGGCTCCGACGATTAGTAGTCTTGAAAGCGTTAATGTGAATGAAAATACTGAGAGTTTGATTATTTACACAGTAGAAACACCAACTAATAATCATGTTTTCGGATTCCAAGGGGATGAAGAAATATTCAGCTTTGATGAAGAAACAGGTGTTGTCAGTTTAAATAAAGTAGCTGATTTTGAATCAAGAACAAATTATAGCTTTGTTGTAACCGTGAAGAATACAGAAGATGTCAACGCAAAAGTGAGTGCTATGACGGTCACTCTGAATATCTTAGATGTTAATGAAGCAACAACGATAGAAAGTGATGATAAAACATCAATTGATGAGAATATTGACGATAAAACAGTTGTTTATACAGTTAAGGCCTCTGATGCTGATTCAGCAGCAACACTTAAATACTCGCTAGGTACGTCAAACGATGAGGCTAATTTTGACATCAATGCTGATAGTGGTGAAGTCACTTTCAAGGATGGAGTTATACCTAACTTTGAAGGTAAATCTTCTTATAAAATTGAAGTCATTGCAACAGATAATCATAGCTCTGTGGGTAGTCCTAGTGTCGCCAAACAAACCGTCACGCTCTCCATTAATGATGCTAATGATGCGCCCTCAATAACTAGTGCAACAACTGCAGCCTTCGATGAGAATAATGCTGCAAGAGCATTGGTTTATACGGTGACGGCCACTGATGAAGATTCAGCAGCAACACTTACATATTCGCTAGGTGAGTCAAAGGATGAAGTTAAGTTCGACATCGATGCTGATAGCGGTGAAGTCACCACCAAGGCTGATTTTATACCCAACTTTGAAGATAAATCTTCTTATGAAATTGAAGTCATAGCCACAGATAATCATAGCTCTGCGGGTAATCCTAGTGTCGCCAGTCAAATCGTCACGCTATCCATTAACGATGTTAACGAAGCGACCACAATAACTAGTGGAACAACTGCAGCCTTCGATGAGAATAATGCTGCAAGAGCATTGGTTTATACGGTGACGGCCACTGATGAAGATTCAGCAGCAACACTTAAATACTCGCTAGGTAGGTCAAACGATGAAGATAAGTTCGACATCAATGCTGATAGCGGTGAAGTCACCACCAAGGCTGATTTTATACCTAACTTTGAAGGTAAATCTTCTTATCAAATTGAAGTCATAGCGACAGATAATCACAGCTCTGTGGGTAATCCTAGTGTCGCCAGAAAAACCATCGACATTTCCATTAACGATGTTAATGAAGCGCCAACAGTAGTCTCGACCATTTCAAATCAGAGTTATCTAGTAGGTCATGCAATAACAGCTATTGATCTCAATACAATATTTAATGATGTCGATGCTAATGACGCACTTACCTATACATCTGATATACCCACAAATTCAGGACTAAGCATAAATCTGCAGGGGGAAATAGTGGGTACACCATCAATAGCTATTACTGAGCAGACTTTCACGATTACAGCAACAGATAATGCTGGGTTGAACACACAATCGAGTTTTAAATTGGCTGTTATTCAAGGCAATCCTCAAGTTAGCTCGGTATTGCATGATGTAAATAATCTGGACGTGCGTTCACCGATTGTATTGACGTTTACCGAAGCAGTCTCTCTTGAGCAGACGGGCACGATAACGCTCAGTGATTTAAATACATCAGGTAAGGGTTGGCGTTCAGATAAAACTGATAACACGCAAACTATAGATATTGGTGATGCCACTCAGGTAAGCCTCTCAGCTGATGGCCTCACTTTAACTATAGATCCTAAGCATGACTTAGACTTTGGCACAAAGTATGGAATCACAATCACTGCTAACGCTTTTAAGAGCGTGTCTACAGGCATGACTACTGATGCTGTTGGCGCAGCCGAAATCGAATTCACTACCGTCACACCTGCTGCAGATACTGTCGGTGCTGCTTCTCAAATACAAGGCGCTGATGGTGTTCTAAGTAGTAGTTACGTATGGATTGACACACATCAGAGTGTTTATGCAGGTGAAACTTCAACACCGATTAGTATTGACGCATCAAACGATAGTGTGGCATTGGTTGCTGTCATGGGAATAGATGCTAGATCTGATTTTAGCGGTTATGTAAATGTCACTGGATATGCTAATGATGATTTAACCTATGTAGATAAAACAGGGAATGATGTTTTAGATACTGAGATTCTCCCAGATATGGGATATGGCTGGGGTGGCTTGTCAGGTAGTTCAGAAGTTAATGCATTTCATATTGTTACTGAAGTAGGTTTAGGAGACCAAAGTGTGATTGTTTATGAAGGCGTACAACATCTATATAACTACGAGGTATTTGTTTCACAAACAGGTTCTGAAATGGTGATTGGATGAATTTATATTTCTTGTGCGCTGAAGTAGAGAGAATGATCATTTTATAGGGTAGAAATAATGTACATAACTTTAATGTCTATTATTGAAATATTTAGTCATAAACTTGTATGAATATCATCTGGGCGAACTTTATACCGATGAGAAAAAAATGTAGCTGCCGCTAAAATATTCTTGCGGTTATTTTATTCAGTAATCATAAATTATTACGTATAGGTATTAGTTTCCAAGAATAATTATTCTATATAAGTGCTAGAAAATATTATTGAAGAATAACGAAAATGCTATTGACTCAGATTTCGAAAATATATCAAAAAAAGACTAAATGTGTATTTGGTCTTTTACTAAAAAATACTTGGATTTATATCCTCGTAGAGGAAAAAACATGAGCGTCACAATGTATGACATAAGAAACAATGATGGAGTCTTTATTAATTTATATTCCAACATCCCTCGTTTAGAGACTAGAGGGCAGGATGTAAAGGTTATCGGTGGTATCGGCGATGATGCTATTTATGTTGGTGAGGGGACTGAGGTTGATGCAACTTCGTTTATGAGTAGCGGTGGTAGCGATACCATATTTCTAACGGGTAATTTCAGTGATTACGAACAAGTAGTTACGGGTAATACATATAAATTCTCGAGAAAGGTAGGTGAATTTACCGAGAGTGTCATGTTTACGCTATCGAGTGATGATCAAGTTTACTTTGCTGATGGCCTTGTGAATTTCACATTTGATACTTTGTTTGATAGAAATACTATAACATTTAGATCTGTAACTACAGATGACCTTGATTCAACCAAGGTGACACCAAGTCTTCCTGTTAATGATATTTCTGTTAAAAACGGACTCGAAACTATAATTAATATCACTGATGATAAAGGGCAAAATATTGCAGCCGGCATTCAAGGGTCACGATATAAAGTTATAGGTTCCAGTGGCGATGATGCAATTTATGTTGGTGAGGGGACTGAGGTTGATGCAACTTCGTTTATGAGTAGCGCAGGTAGCGATACCATATTTCTAACGGGTAATTTCAGTGATTACGAACAAGTAGTTACGCGTAATACATATAAATTCTCGAGAAAGGTAGGCGATTTTACCGAGAGTGTCATGTTTACGCTATCGACTGACGATAAAGTTTACTTTGCTGATGGCTTTGTGAATTTCAAATCTGATACTTTGTTTGATAGAAATACTATAACATTTAGATCAGTAACTAAAGATGACCTTGATCCAACGCAGGTTACCCCTGGTTTAGAGCCGCCCATCTCAACAACAGCGCTGTGGACAAATAATTCAGAGGGTGCACTTGTTGACGTCTCTGAGAATGGCCTTAACGCCAATGAGCTTGCAGCCTTATCAATCAGCGGTACCTTAACGAATAAAGATGATTCCTTGGCTGCGGTTGCAATTAGTACCATAGTATTTAAGCACTATGGTGATGACCGTTCCTTAGATATCACCTACAGTGGCAGCATGCCTGAACTTGCAAGTGCAGATGGTTCAGTATGGACTTTAAACGATATACCAGCACTCGTTGATGGTGAGTCTTATTCCATTGAAGTGACTCTGTCTGACGACAATGGAAACATCATTTATAGCAGTGATAATAATCTCTATGTAGAGATTGACAGGACTCCACCATCACTCAGTAATGATCCGTTTTTAGTTGCAATGCCAGAGAAAGGGCGGAGTGCTTTTATTAAAGGCGATACGATTAATATCGGCTTGAAATTTAATGAGCCTTTGCTTTTTTCTGAAACTGAAACTTCTGCCAGCATTATCATAGATGAAATAGAATTTAGACTTGATCTTGAGATGTCAGATGCGACTAAAGGCGACCTAATCTTTAGTTATACAGTTAAGGCAGATGATCAAGTCGCAGCAGCAGACTTTGACATAGATAGCCTAGCAGAAGATATTCTCTTAACAGGCATCACTGATGTTGCTGGTAACATCCCAGATCTATCGGACAGTACTCAATCAGTCGAGTTTAATATAGCCATCGATGCTGTAGCTCCAATGATAAGTATTACTGCAGAGAATGATATCACGGTGCTGAAGGCTGGTGCTTCTGCAAACATCATCTTTAGCCTCAGTGAAAGTGCAGATAACTTTGTTGCTGAAGATATTATGGTCAGCGGTGGAGACCTGTCAGATTTTAAAGCGATAGATGAGACTAATAGCCGCTATACAGCAACCTTTACACCGACAGAAAATAGTACGACCGCAGGCGTAATATCAGTTGCTCAAGGTAAGTTCAGCGATGATGCGAATAATCCTCATACAGAATCAAAGCTAGAGTTCACGGTTGATACTGTTATTCCAGTTATAATTAAAGATGGTATTACTGTCAATCAATTACCTGGTTCGCAAACTGTCTTTAATGCAGGTGAAACAGTTTCTATTAATGTGAAGTTTAGTGAGCCCATGCTTGTCACTAATCTAAATATAAAAAATAAAATTATTATTGCAGAAAGTGAGTTTTTGCTTGATCTTGAAAAGACGAATGCGGCGGAAGGACTGCTAGTCTTTAGTTATACCGTTGTCACAGGTGATGAAATTAGTGCTGAAGACTTTTATATTAATAATCCATATGAAGATATTGATTTAAATCTGATTACTGATTTTTCTGGTAACGAGCCAGACTTATCAAACAACGCCACTAAAATCGAGTTAAATGGCTCCATTAATGCCGTTATACCTTCTGCTCCTACAGTACTGCTTAATAGTGATGATGATAGTGGTGTCATGGGTTCAGATAATTTAACGAATGCTTCAGCACTCAGATTTACGGGGAAAGGATTAGTTGGCTCGATTGTTACAATGTATGAGACATCAGAGAATGATTATGGTCGTTTTGAAGCAGTGGTTAATGCCTATGGTGATTGGCAGCTTACCTTTGCGGCTGATTTAAATGATGGTGTTCATGAATTTGAAGTAACACAAATTAATTCATCTAATATAGAAAGTGAGAAAGCAACATATTCAGTGACAATAGATCAAGCTAGACCCGATCTCAGTGATGATATTACTATTTCAGTGAACAGAGATAATTTGCCACTAAGATATAGGAGCTATTTTATTGATGGCGATATGTTAGAGATCATTGTGACATTTGATGAGCCTCTTTATGCAGCCACTAGTGCAACAGGTGAAATAGATGTAAATGGCAAGACTCATAGTCTTGATCTTGATAAGTCTGAACTTGGTGAATCTCGTTTAGTTTTTAGTCGTGAAATTGTTAAGGGTGATCTACCAGAAATTAATGGTGCTTTAATTAATCCTTTTGAAGATATTAAGTTGAATGGCATCACTGATGCGGCTGGGAATGATGTCTATATTTCAAAACCATCGGTTGTTCATCTGAGTTATAACACAAGACCTAAGATGAGTGTTCTTAAAGCCACGATTAATAGTGATACAGGGATTAAGAGCGCAGATAATATAACAAATGATAATCAGGTGAACATCTCATCATTTGATGATCATATGTCCTCATGGGCATACATGATAATAGGTGATAATGGTACTGGCTGGGTGTCTAGATCAAAGGGTGACGATCGTTATATTAAGCTCCCAGATGGGACTTATGATCAACATTCGTTGTTGTTAATTCAATTAGCCGAGAATGGACATATAAATAGTCAGGATCTTGTAAGCAATATAGATACCACATTTACTATTGATACAACAGCACCTGAGTTAGTGTTGGATAATCTAGATAGTTTAATCGGTAATGATAATGTCCTTAATCTTGTAGAGTCAGGCAATAAATTCTCTCTATCAGGGGGGTCAGATTTGGAGGTGAATAGTAAAGTTATTATCACCTTGAATGACAAGACATATGAATGCGAGACAAATGACGATGGGGCCTGGTCATTAGAAATACCAGCGCTTGATCTTGCTAGCCTGATTGAAGGTGAATCCTATTCAATTACCATTAATGCATCGGATAATGCTGGTAATAATGCGAAAGAAATCATGCAAGTAATCAGCGTCGATACCAGCGTGCTAGTTAATCAAGTGTTTGTTGAAGAGATAATCAATAATCTGCCAACAATTACAGGCGCGACCGGTGCTGATCAATTAGTTGAGATCAGCCTTAATGATAACAACACTGACACAATACAAGATGCCACATATACAGTTATCAGTGATGCAAAGGGCAAATGGGTATTAAATCTTGCAACTGCAACACCGAATAATGATGTTAACCAACCTAAATTCTCTGACATCAAAGATAAGTTAGATATTAAGGTAACCGTTAGAGATGATGAGGGTAGTAGTAACGTCAATAATCAGTCGGCGATGGTTGTTTCATCCTCTTATTCGATATCGAACTCGATGGTGATTGAAGGCGTTACTGGCGAGAATAAGATCATGACTTTTATTGTTATAAGAGATGGTGATTTGTCGAAGTCAGGTTCTGTTAAGTACGCTGTTAACACAGCATTAAGTTCAGCAAAATCAGACGGGGTAGAACCTGTTGATCTGGATTATAGCGGGGCTAATTCAGGAGAGTTGGTGTTTTCAGTTGGAGAGAGTTTAAAAGAAATTAGCTACACCGTTAATGGTGATTACTGGAAAGAAATAAACGAGAAGATCATTGTTGAATTAAGTGAAGCAAATGGTGGTGTTATTTCGAAGTCGGTTGGCATTGGCGAGATCAATGAAATTGATCTCTCGATGATGCAATCGGCATTCAGCCTTAAAGATGTTAATTCTGATTTAGTGAGTAATGCAATTCGTGTGCGTCGCTCGAGTGATAATACAGAGAAAGATATTGGCTTTAACCGATATGGTGAACTTGATACAGAGGCATTACTACAATTTGTAAATAACAATGCAGAGGGCTCTGCTGTAGTCGGCGCTAAAGGCTTTGTTTCTATATGGTATGACCAGTCTATACGTGGCGAGAATGGTATTCAGAACGCTCAACACAAACAGCCGGTTATCGTAAATGATGGTGAGCTAGTTACCTTAGTCTCCACTGGTGAAGTTGCCGTGAGCTTTAATGAAGGAATGAATGGAGTGCCTAATTCAAAATCTTGGTTAGATAAGGATGCTGATGGCAACTCACTACGCGATAATTTACTGGTACGTGACACAGGTTCTATGACTTATAAAAATGTCGCAATTTATGAGACGATGGAATATGAGGTATTTGATCAATCCTCAGATTCAATCGTATTGGGTGCTGTCAGAACAATGCCAATGTATAGGGGTAGCCTGTATTGGGATGCGGGTTCAAATAGTTATCAGGATGGCGGACGAATATCAGCGTATGGTCATTCTGGAGATCTTAATGTCAAAAACACTATTGTTTTTGAAGGCAATTACAAAAATATTGGTAACGGTGCAACAGAATCAAAAAACTATACAGATGCCGCACAAGCCGTTTATGTCAATGGGGTTAATGTTGTTCATGACTATATTTTATATGGCGGGAGTATTGGTTCGTTTAAATTGAATAAAAACCCAAAATGGGTGTTGCAGAATAATCAAGCAAAAGTAACTGAAATGTTTATTTATGCAGACAACGTAGAAAGCACCCATGTTGAAAAGTTCTTAGGTGATTCCTCAAATGATGTTTTTACTTATGCCGCTGAAGTCGCATTGACGTCTATCGAAGGGCAGTTGGGTTTTGATATTATAAAAGTACATGCGGATGTAGACTTAAACACTGCCAACATTAGTTTAGGCGGAATTGAGTTGGTTGATATGGTCAATGACAAGGTGAATCAATTCACTATAACTGATCAAGCCTTGGACGCTAATGGCAATGTCATCACAGTATTAATGGATGAGGGAGATACTGTCTTATACGCAGGTGAAGAGCTTACATATTTGGATATTGCAGATGCCGCTTCACGTCAGGCAGTAATTTTGGGTAGTGCTGGGAATGATCGCATAAACCTAACAGTAGCTAATGAGACAGTTTATGGGCGCGAAGGTCAAGATACCTTTGTTTATGACTCATGGAGTGCCGCTGATATAGACACAATTGCTGATTTTACAATTAAAGGAAGTGATGGAAATAGTGCTAACTCAGACGTGATCGATTTAACTAATCTTCTTGATTATAAAGACGGTGATGACTTAACTAACTATATCAATCTGAGTCGTGATGCCAGTGATAACCTCACAATTAAGATTGATAGTGACGGTGGCAGTGAGTTCAACACGCCTGATCAAACTATCATCTTGCAAGATATAGCAGCAGTGATTGATCATAACGCGTATGAAAACTATATCGTCGTATAAGAAATATTAGCCATCTAACTGAGCCTGAGCCAGAGCGCCTTCTTTGCAACAGAAGAAGGCAGTTGTGGCTGGGGGCGGTGTCTATGAATCGGCATTGTTCCTATGATTCTTAGCTGTGTAGCTTAGAAGATAGAAGGGTACTGACTATTGCTGTGCAACGACCTAGTGCTATGATTTTATGGCCATATAAATGCCTTATGCTCTATAGTTTCAACTATGGCGATGTTATTAAAGTCTATTATCTGTTCATCATAGAAAGTTTGTAGATAGCAGAGGCGTTGCTAATGTGCAGATTCGTTTATACTATGTGTCATTCTAATTTATAGTCACAGCAAACCTTGATCTCACAGCAGCTTTCACTATTGGCTAAGGGTAATACTCAACGCCATTTACGCATCGGCAAAATAGGCCTGGAAAAGGAATCACTGCGCACAGATGCGCAGGCGAATATTGCTCAAAGTGATCATCCTACTGCCTTGGGTGCTGCCTTAACTCACCCCTTTATTACCACAGATTATTCTGAAGCCTTACTTGAGTTTGTGACGCCACCTCTGGCAAATAGTTCGGAAGCACTAGCATATCTTGATGATATCCATCATTTTGTCTATCCACGTATAGGCACTGAATCGTTATGGCCCGCTAGTATGCCGCCACGCTTAAGTGGTGAGCAGAGCATAAGAATTGCTCATTACGGCAGCAGTAATCTCGGCCAAATGAAAGAGGTTTATCGTCGTGGTTTAGGCTATCGCTATGGCAAAACCATGCAGGTCATTGCCGGTATACACGTCAACTTGTCGATTGATGAAGATTTTTGGCCGCTATGGCAAACACTCAAGGGTGATCACTCTGAATGCCGTGATTTCATTGATCAACAATACTTTATTCAAATTCGTAATCTACAGCGCGTGGGTTGGCTAATTCCATACTTATTTGGTGCCTCACCGGTTGTTGATGAGAGTTTTAGGCATGCTGGTGCCAGTACATTGGCAGAATTTGACCGCCATACCCGTATTGCTGAAGAGGCGACATCACTGCGGCTTGGTGATATTGGTTACACCAACCACCGCGAAAATGAGATTGGTATTAAGGCCTGTTACACCAGTTTGCCCGAATATGTGCACTGCTTGAGTTCAGCGATAAATAAGCCCTATAGGCCTTATGAAGAAATTGGTGTCAATGTTGATGGCCGCTATCGGCAACTCAATGCAAACATATTACAGATTGAAAATGAGTACTACAGTAATGTCCGCCCTAAGCAGATTACCTATGCTAATGAAAAACCAACTGATGCGCTGCTACATCGGGGTGTGCGTTATGTTGAGATTCGCTCATTAGACCTCAATCCATTCTCGTCCTCTGGCGTTGAACAAACACAGTTAGATTTTATCGAGTTGTTATTCCTCTATTGTTTACTGGCTGATGACAGCAGTATCGATAGACGTCAGCGTGAAGAGATTGATATTAACGCCTATGAAGTAAGTCACCATGGTCGACGTCCACAACTCGAATTGCGACGCGATGGTAAAAGTGTGCCCTTAGCAGAATGGGGTGGATCTATTTTCGCTGAGATGCGTGCACTTGCTGAGCTGCTGGATAAGCCGCAGTATATCGCCGCACTAAACCGTTATCAGTCTGCGTTACATAATCCACAAGAGACATTGTCGGCGCGTGTCGTCAGCGAGATGAAATCAACGTCATCAACCTATCTTGAAATGATTCATGGCTATGCTAAAAATTATCAGGCGGGCATGCAGACTCTAGCCCCAGAGCGCGAAAAAGAATGGATACGCATCGCAGCTGAAAGTTCAGCTAAACAAAGACAAGTAGAGGCAGACGATGGCCTAAGCTTTGCTGATTTCTTGAATGAGTATTTTTCAGATTAATAATAGTATTTAAAAGCAACGCAGTGCGTTGTTAATATCCGTAAGTTTGGAGATGGACAATGATTAAAAGATATTTAGTGACCTTACTGCTGTGTTTATCAACGACAGTAGCAATGGCAGAGTTAGAGCATATTACCGTGCAGCAGTTAACAACTTTGATGCAACAGGGTGTCACTGTTATTGATATTCGTACTCCTGAGGAATGGAAGCAAACAGGTATTGTCAAAGGCAGTCACGCTATTATGTTTTTTGATAAAAATGGCAAGCCATATATTGAAGAATGGTTGCAGCAAAGCCAACATTTGATAAATCCTGATGAGGCTGTAATTTTGATCTGCCGTTCTGGTAATCGCACCACCAAGGTAGGTAATTTTCTCAGTAAGCAAATGGGTTTCAAAAAAGTATATAGCGTAAAGGGTGGGATTAAGAGTTGGCAAAAAGCAGGCTATGAGACGCAAGCTAGTCGATGATAGATGTCTGTATAGATTCACGCTGGGTCAGCGGTTATCAGAGTGGCCTACGATTTTAAGCGATATCAAACAGAGCTAGTAAGTTCTATTGAATAGACGTCGAAAATCAAACTGCAGTAGGCTGGGAATTAAGATTAAGGTGAATAAGGTGCTGACCAGCATGCCACCAACAATGACAGCGGCCAGCCCACGATAAAGTTCAGAGCCTGCGCCAGCAAACAACACCAATGGCAACATACCAAAGACAGTTGTTGCTGTACTCATTACAATAGGACGCAGGCGCGTGCGCACGGCAAGCTGCACAGCATCTTTTCGTTCAGCGCCATCGCGCTCTGCATTACGTGCTTGGTAAACTAAGAGGATGGCATTGTTTACCACCAGCCCTAGTAAGATAATGAAACCGATCATGGTTAAGAGGTCGGCAGATAAGCCCAAAATATGCAAAGCGGTAACACCACCAATAGTTGCCAATGGTAACGCTAACATCACCAGCAAGCTGTCAGCAAATGAGCGGAAAAGAGCAGCCATCAGTAACAGTAATATAATCAGCGCAATCGCAAAACTACCACTGAGATTTTTGATTGCAATGCTTAGGCTATCTGCTGAACCCCCATATACAATGACACCATCTGCAGGTAACAGTGGATCCAGCAAAGGCTCTATCTCTGACTTAATGATACTAATTGCCTGCTCAAGTGAAATATCTTCAGGCGGTGTTACTTCTAAGGTTACCGTACGACGTCGATCTAGACGGCGGATCTGACTGGCGCCAGCAGTACGTTCAATGCTGGCCAACTCTGCGAAAGGCACAACACTGCCGTTTGCTGTCGACAGTGGAATAGCCGCAATTTCTTCAGGTGTATGCCACTCTGGAATCTTAAGGATAACGTCTAAACGTTCTTCACCATCAAAATATTCACTGACCTTGAGGCCATCACCCAAGATTTGTGTGACCTTTCCGAGAGTTTTTCGATCCCAGCCAGCTTCCTGTAGGCGGTCATCATTCGGCTTAAACTGCAGCTCTGGCTCAGCAAGTTCTAAGCCGGGTCGTGGGCGCACTCTTGCGCCGGGAATCTTTTCTGGGATGGCAACAAAGCCGACTCGCGCAGCTTCTAGTAAGGCATCGATATTGCGCCCTTGAATATTAATTTCAATCTCACGGTTGGCACCAAAGCCAGAGAACAAAGAGGCCTTACGTACCACAGCGAAAGTATCTGGAAAACCACTAACCGCTTGATCTAATACCTTGACAAGTTCATCAACCTTATTTGGATCTTCCGCACGACCGCCGATAAAGATTGAACCAGAGCGCGCTACAAAAAAGTACTGTTTGATTTTTGGTTCTTTTTCACCCGTCATATAAGGTTGGATACGATCAGCAATAATATCGCCCATCTCATCTTTTATGTGACTGATATTGACTCCAGGTGGAGGCAAAATGAAGCCAAAGGCAAGGTTGCGATTGCCCGTCGGTAGGTAATCGCGTTCCGGAAAGAACTGCCATGAGCTCGCTATTGGAATAATGATCAGGCTGGCAACTAGGCCCATACGTAGCTTTGGTGACCTTGTTAAATTCACTATCTTAAGGCTCGCCCAGTCCCATTTGCTGGCTAAGTGATCTTCAAATTTTGCGCCACGTAACCAGACCATGCTCGCTGCTGGGATCAAAATGGTGGCGACCAACATAGAGGCAATGATTGCTGCGGTGATTGCTATAGCTAAATCTGAAAAAAGCTGGCCACTTTGGTCACGTAAAAACAGTATCGGTAAAAAGATTGCCACTGTGGTTGCTGTGGATGCAAGCAAGGCGGGCCAAACCTCTTGCGTGCCTTTTAAGGCGGCATCAAAGCCTGAATAGCCTTTTTCACGCAGCCTTACAATATTTTCGAGGACAATGATTGCGGCATCCATAACCATACCTACAGCAAAGGCTAGGCCCGCTAAGGAAACAACATTGATGGATTTACCAACACCGAGAATGACCACAAAGGCAATGCAAAGACAAAGCGGAATAGTGATGGTGACGACTAGAGTCGCAGGCAGATGACGTAAGAAAAACCAGAGAATAATTACGGCAAGTAATATACCGATAGCCAAATTACTGCGCAGTAATTCAATCGCACTATGAATATAAACGGTTTCATCATAGACCTGCTCAATGTTCAGGCCAGCACGTTTTAAAGGGCCTTGGCGTAACTCATTCATAGCGAGGTCTAGATCACGCATCACCTCTAAAACATTCACGCCATTTTCACGGTAGGCATTTACAGCGATTGCGGCGTCACCACGGGTGATAACAAAATTATCACGTTTCGCATTGCGTACCTCTACGCTAGCAATATCACGTAGATATATGGGTTTGCCATCACGCCATTCTAAGATCAGATTATTTAAGTCTTGAGGTGACAGGTCGCCGATATAGCGCAGTGTGTATCGGCGTTTTCCAATATCTACGCTGCCACCAGAAATATCATTATTGCCGCCAGTGAGTTCTGCGGCCTGGCTTAAATCAATGCCTTTTCCCGCCGCAAGGTAAGGGTCAATGGTGATACGAATCTGTTGCTGATTTCCACCGCGTATTTCTGACATGGCAACACCAGGGACGCGTTCGAAGCGTGATTGAATCACTTCTTCTACATAGTCGCGGTAGTCTTCAATGCTATTTTCATTCTCAGCAGTGGGCTTAATAATAAACCAGGCTATTGGTCGGCTGCGGCCACCGGCGGTACTCAGTATCGGTTCATCGGCATCATCGGGATAACTGGATACACGGTTTAAACGATTGATCACTTCAATCAGCCCACGTTGCAAATCAAAGTCTACATCAAAGGCGATGGATATCTTTCCCTGGCCTTGTCGGGCTTCAGAGAGTAGCTCGGTCATGCCGGGTAGGCCACGCAGTTGCTGTTCCTGTGGCTCTATAATCTCTGATTCAACTTCTTCTGGTGCCGCCGCACGCCAGTTTGTTTTTATCGTGATCTCTGGGCGTTCCACTTCGGGTGTTAGTTGCACTGGTAGGTTGTCTAAGGCGAGTAAGCCGAAGAGAATGACCAGCAGGCCAGCAACGAGACCAGCAGTGGGATTTTTTAAGGTGCCGCGAGTAAGGCTCATACTGTCTTATTTTTTTGCTTTGAAGGCAGTGCTGCTGACAGTGGTGCCAGCACGTAAACGTTCGCCACCGCGAACAACAACAGCATCACCGGCTGCAACATCACCAATGACTTCAATGTAGTCACCATCGCCGACCCCCACTTCTATGCTTACCTGTTCAGCTATCTTCTCGGCGTTGACCTTAAACACGGTGCTGCTACCTTTGCGCAGCACCAAAGCATCACGGTGAATTGAGACGACACTTCTTGCCGCAGTAAATGGAAGTCTGACGCGCACCAGTGTGCCTGGCGCAATATTTTCTTGTGGTGTTAGACGCACTTCAAATAGACGTGAGTTATTGATGCTAGCAGGGACAATGGAATGTACAACAGCTGTGCTTGATGTTTGTCCTTGTAACACTTGAAGTGGGCTGCCGATCTGAATCAGATTAAGCATTTGAGTTGTAATGTAGACTTGTATTTCATTGCTGCTTAAATCGACGAAGCGGACGATGGTGTCACCCGTTTTTAGCCATTCGCCTATCTGCACCGTACGCTCAGTGACGACACCATTAAAAGGCGCAATGATTTTAGAACGTTTAACGCGTTCTTCAATCTGCATTAAACGGGCTTGTGCGGCACGCATATCGCTCTGTGCGATCTGCAATGAAGCCTGTGTTTGGTCTAATTGGTCACGCGCCACACTGTTTGATTTAAGCAATACTTGATAACGCTGTTGCTGTTTTTTAAACAGACTCACGCTGGCTTGTCTGCTGGCAATGGTGGCTAGTTCTTCTTCTTTTTGTTGCTCTAAGAAGACATCATCAAGTCGGGCGATGGCCTGGCCTTTTTTGAGCACTGTGCCAACATCAACCATAGCGGTTAGACGTCCTTCAATTTCTGCAGCAACACGTATGTCATTCTTGCTCAGGCTGATACCGCTATAAAGCACGGTAGGAGCAAGTTGACGGATCTCAGCAGTATCGACAACCACCGGTTTGCTGCGGCCAGCGGCAACGCTCAGTGGGCTATACATTAGGAGCACGCTAAGCAGCGTTGTGAGAATGATCTTCATGGTAATCAACAATTAGTTCTTTCGCTTCAGACAATATCATACAACTGCCTCCAGCCTCGCAACAAACAAATAGTTCTCGCAGCTGGAAGACCTTTGCATACTTTACTTCACCTATACAAAAAATGGCTGCAGAACGGCTCAATAAGCGCTAATTGGGCTGTGCCATGAAGAGGCTTATAGCGCTACTGCTTAATCTTCACTGAGTGCACCAGAGCAACTACTGCCTTGGCCTGCGGTGCAACCATAACAATGCTGTGCAACCATAATTTCAGCATTATCTAGAGTGTCTTCTATGAGTGTAGCCAGATGTTTTTTTGAGTGGTCTGAATTTTTCAGAGGCATTTCTAGCATTTGATTGAAATCACAGTCATACAAGTAACCCTGCCAGTCAACACTGACCGTATCACGGCACATGACATTGTTGATATTGTCACTTTGGTAGGCTGCTTTGAGGGTGTCTACGTAGCTATGGAAGTTACCCTTAGCCGCCAAAGTGCTGCCAAAACGCTTGATAGGCATATTGGTGATGACGAATAACTGATTGAATTCTATGGAGAATCTATCGGATAGCTGGGTTTTGTATTCTAGTTCTAGGGCGGCTTGTGGTGGTGGCAGTTCAGCGCCAATGGGGTTGTATACCAGATGCAATTGATGTGCGTCATTGCTGCCATAACCGAGGCTGTTGAGTCGCTTAAGTGCTGCAATACTCTTACTAAAAACACCTTTACCTCGTTGCAGGTCGACATTCAACTCCGAATAGCAGGGTAAGGAGGCAACCACTTCGACCTGATGCTCGGCTAGAAACTCAGCTAAATCTTCTTCTTCAGGCTCAAACAACACAGTCAGGTTGCAGCGATCACGTACCGTCATGCCAACTTTGCGTGCATGACGCACCAAGGCTCGAAATTGTGAGTGTAATTCAGGTGCTCCACCGGTGAGATCGAGCAGTTTAAAGCGTCCCGAGGAGATGACTTTAAACAAGATCGCCATGGTCTCATCAGTCATCATCTCGGTGCGGTTAGGGCCGGCGTTAACGTGGCAATGGACACAGCTTTGATTGCAGCGATAACCTAGATTGACCTGCAGCGTATCACTGGAGTGTCTGTGAATCTGAGGAAAATCACTGGGGAATAAGAGAGCTTTTGTATCACGCATAAGCTACGTTACTGGATCATTGGCCTAAGCGCCATGCTTGATAGCGTTGTAGCCATTTTTTTGTACGATGACTGATGCGTTCGCGCTGCCATTTGCCAGCGACAAAGCGATTTATCTCACTTCGGCTTGGGTAAATATGAACGGTTTGAAGAATCTTTTTCAAACCTAAGCCCTGTGTTTTTGCGAGAACAAATTCATGGATCAGTTCGCTAGCGCCCTCGGCAACAATCTGTACACCTAATATCTGATCACTGTTGATCGCTGTTAACACCTTGATAAAGCCGGAGTCATGCTCATCGGTGATGGCGCGATCAATCTCATTCATATGAAAGCGAGTGACTTGATAGTCGATTTTTTGCTGTTGTGCGGTCATCTCATTCAGACCCAAGGAGGCAATTTCAGGGTCAGTGAAAATCGCCAGCGGTAGCTGATCAAGACGGCAACGAAAACGTTTGAATGGTGCAAAGCTTGCGTTGGCTGCAGCATACCAAGCTTGATGTGCGGCAACGTGAGTGTGATTTAGTGAGCTAGTAACATCACCACAGGCATAGACATTACTAAAGCGTGTTTGTTGGTAGTGGTTACTGACAAGACGTCCCTCTTTATCGGTTTCTAGACCTAGAGCTTCTAGACCTGTGAGGTTGGCTTGTCGTCCAACTGCCAGCAGCAGGTGACTGAAGTCGAGCTCTAAACCTGTGCCATTTTGCTCGCCAATAAGATGTGACGCGGTTGCGGTGGTCTGAAAGCGCAGGCCTTTAAACTGTGGCAGTAGTCGGACACCATCAGCGATCAAGGCCTGTTGTACAACTTCGGCGATCTCGCTGTCTTCGCGACTTAAGATATGTGCAGCGGGGAAGGCCATAGTGACTTCTGCGCCTAGACGTTGAAAGGCTTGAGCCAGCTCACAGCCGATTGCACCAGCGCCGATAATGAGTAGCTTTTGTGGTAACTCTTGTAACGACCAGATGCTATCGCTGGTGAAATAGTCTATTTCATCGATACCGGGTAAATCGATGCGCTTTGGGCGTGCCCCAGTAGCAATAGTAATGTTGCGGGTGTTGAGTATTTTGCCATTAACCTCAACCTGCCAAGGTGAGATGACCTTAGCCTGCCCCTGCATGCAATCGACGCCTAGTTCACGGTAGCGTTGGCGTGAATCCTTCGGTGCAATACGTGCAATTTTTTGCATAATACGTTGCCTAACATCGGCAAACGCCAGCTCATAGTCGACTTTAGCAACCCCAAAGTGTTGTGCCTGCTTTAGGCTATGAACGTACTTTGCACTGCGTAAGATTGACTTTGATGGCACGCAGCCGGTATTCAAGCAATCCCCTCCCATATCAGAGGCTTCAATCAGGGCAACCTTCGCCTGAAGCGTCGCACTGCTGTATGCCGTCACTAGGCCAGCAGCACCACCACCGATGACAATATTATGATACTCAAAATGCGGTGGTCGTTGAAAACCACGGTAAACCCTGCGCTGGCGCAGCTGCTGCATAAATTTATTGGTGGCTAGTGGTAGCAGGCCGAGCAATAAGAAACTGATAATTAGTTTCAGTGAGAAAATATCTGAGGTCGACTGGATGCTGGCCAGTTGAACCCCAGCATTCACATAAACTATGGTGGCCGGCAGCATGCCGAGCTGACTTACCCAATAATAAGTACGGAGGCGAACAGGGGTAATGGCCATAACAACATTGACCAGTGCAAATGGAAACAGCGGCACCATGCGCAAGAAAAAAAGATAGAGGGCGCCTTCTTCTTTAATTTTAAGGTTTATGTTTTTCAAGGTCTGGCTATAGCGCTTCTGAATCCAATTGCGGGCGATATAACGAGCGATCAAGAAGGCGAGGCTAGCACCCAGAGTGGAAGCGAAAGAGACCAGTAGAAGACCTTTAGTGAAGCCAAAGATAGCCCCTGCAGCCAGTGTCAGTAGCGTCGCCATGGGTAGAGATAGCGCAGTAGCGACGACATAAAAGGCGAAAAAGATACTGCTGAAATACAGTGGCTGTGCCTGAAATGCCTGAGCCAATGCGCTCTGTTGCTCGCGCAGGCCAGCAAGGCTCCAGTCCATGGTGGATGCCATGAGAAAAATGGAGGTAAAACAAGAGAGAGCTACAATCAGTAAAAGTGCTTTCTTTATCATCGGTGTCCATAGGGTCAGGGGTGTTAGATGTCACTTATTGTTAAGCCGCTTTTAAATCACTGCAACGCTTACATCCATAGGAACTAGGATGTATGATTTTGTCTTTATTATCCAGTCATGCAGTGAGTCCTATGCGTTTAATTAGTTACCCTTATCAGGGGCAAGTTCAGCTCGCCGTTGAACTTGGCGAAAAAGTGTTTTTACCGTTGTTAGATAGCCGTTGGGATCAGAAGATCGATTCCATGCTAGCGTTGATTGATGCGGGTGATACGGCGTTATCACAATTAAGGGCATTAGCTGCTGCACCTGAAGCGGCGAGTATCCACACATTTGAACCCAGTCAGCTCAGCTCGCCGATTCCGCGACCACGACAAAATGTCATGTGTCTCGGCTTGAACTACAAGGATCATGTCGCCGAAACCAGTACCGATCCAACACAGGAAATCAAACTACCGCGCTCACCGATTGTTTTTACTAAAGCCGCTAATAGTATGAATGGCCCTTACAGTGATATTGCGGTTGATATAGCGATCTCTGCAAAGATGGACTGGGAGTCTGAGTTAGCAGTCATTATTGGTAAAGGCGGCATCGGTATTAAAGAAGAAGACGCGATGCAACATGTGTTTGGTTACAGTGTCTTAAACGATGTCACTGCGAGAGATCGACAAAAGTGGCATAAACAGTTTTTTATTGGTAAGAGTTATGCTGGTTGTTGCCCGATGGGCCCCGCTATTGTCACTGCTGATGAGATTGCTGATCCACATAACTTGGCTATTCGTAGCTGGGTTAATGGTGATCTCAAACAAGAATCAAATACCTGTCATCAAATCTTCAGCATTGCAAATGTGATCGCGGTGTTGTCACAAGGCATGCAGTTAGAAGCCGGTGATATTATTGCTACTGGTACGCCAGAGGGAGTGGGTTACGCCCGTACACCGCCAGAATATTTAATACCTGGTGACGTGGTTGAATGCGAGGTTGAAGGGATTGGTAAAATCGCAAACCGCATAACAAAAAGAACATAAGTTTGATCATTATTAGTCATTTAAGATTAATGGTTAACTGCAGGACTATTTGTTATGAATACTCGCCAAGCGTTTGAATTTCACGGTGAAGCAGCGGAATATTTCCGCGTTTGGATAGTGAATCTATTTCTCAGTATTGTCACTCTGGGTATTTACTCTGCCTGGGCCAAGGTGCGAAATAAGCAATATTTTTATGGCAATACACGAGTGGCCGCTAGTGCCTTTGAGTACACCGCTGAGCCCCTTACGATTCTGAAGGGTCGCATACTCGTGGTAGCGGTACTCTCATTGTTTTCGCTGTTGGCGGAATATTACCCGTTATTAGATGCGTTTTATCTGCCGCTGATCTTGCTGATTTTGCCATGGTTAGTATTGCGTGGTTTGGTGTTTAATGCGCGTTACTCCAGCTATCGTAACCTGCACTTTTCTTTTACGGGTAAGCTGCTTAATACCTATGCTGTAGTGCTTATTTTGGGCATGCTGACACCACTACTGATCGTGTTTTCAGCTTATTTTTTATGGATGGGATCACGAAGTTATGCTTCAGATATGAGCAACATGTCTGGGCTGGTTTTGGGGGTTACGCTACTGTTATTTATTTGGTGGGTAGTGGCTAGCTATTATTTACGGCAGTATTACGTGAATAATTCACGCTATGGGCGTTTATCATTTGTCATGCTCGCTTCCCTGAAACAGTTTTTCATCATCTTTGGTATTGCCGCAGTAAGCTTCTCAGCTGCCTTGCTGTTATTCCTCATGACAGCTATAAATACTGCTGCTACATCTTTTCAGATGGGCCCTGGCATGACCTATAGCATAAGCATAATTTTTATTATGCTGCTTTATCTGCGTGCCTATCTGAAGGTGCATGTGTTTAATCAGGTCTGGAATATGACGCGCTTAACGGATATTCAAGATCAGCCGCCAACACAACTTCTGAGCTTTAGTGCTGAGTTAAAAGTGAATGCACTTTTCTTTATTTACCTGACCAATATTATGGCCTCAGCAGTGAGTTTGGGTTTGCTAATTCCTTGGGCCAGAGTGCGTTTGGCACGCTATCAAATTGAGCGAATGACACTGTTATCACATGGTGACCTTGATCGCATAATCGCTGATGAAAAAAACAAGGTGGATAGTTTTGCGGGAGAGATGGGTGATCTCTTGGATATTGATATCAGCCTATGATCACTCTTCAGGTTAATTATTTTGATGGCCAATCAGCAGCGTCAGTAAGCGCTGAGTTATGCCTAGAGGCCAACGGTGACTGCCAATTGCTAGCGCATCAGCTGCAGTATAACTTTCACTGGAGTGACGCTGAACTGAGCCCAGAATTGGCAAAAACAGCGCGTCGTTTGCAGCTACCTAATGGTGGGCAATGTGAGGTTACTGATCTTGCAGCCTTGCACGCTATGGAGGCACAGCAGCAGGACAAACAAAAAACCAAGGGTTTACTTTACTGGGTCAACTGCATGGAATCACGCTGGCATTATGTTGTGCTCACAGCCATCGTTGTTATCAGCATGAGTGCCGGCATGATAATTTATGGCCTGCCAGCCCTATCAAAATATATTGCACTAGCTCTTCCGGTGTCGATTGATCAGCAGTTATCTGAGGGTACCGATGCCTTGCTTGAAAGTGACTTATTTAAAACCAGTGAGATTCCATTAAAGCGACAACAGCGCATAGCTATAGCATTCACAGATATTATTAATCAGCTTGATGATGAACATAGTTTTAGCTTGGTTTTTCGTCGGGGCCTAGGTGCGAACGCGTTTGCTTTTCCATCAGGTGTAATCGTTGTTACTGATGGTTTGCTAAATTTAGCTGAGAGCGACGCCGAAGTGCATGCTGTGCTATTGCATGAAATGGGTCATGTCGTGAATCGGCATGGGCTACGCTTGTTATTACAAGGATCGGTAGCAACACTACTACTAACGACAATCACAGGAGACTTTAGTGTCAGTGCTGGCTTTATTGCAGCGCTACCGATGATGCTCTTAAAGAAAGGGTACTCGAGAGATCTTGAGCGTGAAGCGGATGACTTTGTCTTAACTTATTTAGAGTCACATGAAATGAGTGCAAAGCCATTTACCGATATCTTGCAACGCATGAGTAGCGGTCATGAAGAAGCAGGCTCAATTTGGCAATACAGCTCCAGCCATCCGGCCACAGACGAACGTGTCAGACGCCTGCAGCAGAGGCGATGATGAGTAACTTTTCCTTACCTAAGTATGTGGCACAGCGCTGGGCCAGTCCCGCTGGCTACCGCGAAGTCTTGCAGCTAGCCCTGCCAATGATTCTGAGCACGGGTGCCTGGGGATTTTTATTATTTTTTGATCGCATGTTTTTAGCCTGGTATTCAGCCGAGGCCGTAGCCGCTGCCATGCCTGCAGGCATGACTAGTTTTGCTTTGTTAGCTTTTTTCATTGGTATCTCTGCCTTTGTGAATACCTTTGTTGCACAGTATTTTGGTGCTGCAGACTATACTGAGATTGGCGCCATTGTTTGGCAGGGGCTGTATTTAAGTTTATTTTCCTTAGTGTTTATTGTGCCGGTGTATTTTCTAGCTGAGGCCCTGTTTGCTGCTGCTGGGCATGCGCCTGAAGTGCAGGAGCTTGAAGTGATCTACTTCAAAACACTTTTGTTTTCAGCCGTGTTTCAAGTGATGAATAATGCGCTCTCTAGTTTCTTTTCAGGAATGGGGAAAACGCTGGTATTGATGTGGGTTAGTTTATTGATACTAGTGGTCAATTTAGTTTTGGATTATGTCTTGATATTTGGCTATTGGGGTTTCCCAGAGATGGGTATTCGTGGTGCTGCTATAGCAACTAATATTGGCATCATCACCGGTTTCTTCACCTTTGTTTTTCTGATCACATCAAAACTTAATCAGAATAAATTTCATACGCTTAAGCGCTGGCGCTTTGATTCGGTATTGTTTCTGCGCCTGCTACGTTTTGGATTACCCAATGGTGTGCGTCTATTTATAGATATGTCTGCCTTCGCCGCTTTTCTATTACTGGTGGGTCTGCTCGGTACGCTGGAGTTAGTGGCGAGTAATATTGCATTTAATATTAATGCATTATCTTTTCTGCCGATGGTTGGCATGATGGTCGCTGTGTCGGTATTGGTTGGCCAGCGTTTGGGTCGTGGTGAGCCCGAGCTGGCTGAACGTTCAGTCTGGTCGGCGATTCATATTTCATTTGTATTCTTTACTGTGCTTGGTGCCTCTTATGTCTTGGTTCCTGAGTTTTTTATCTGGCCTTTCACACAACATGGCGGTTTGGATGATCTAGCTGGCAGCCATGAGTTAGTTATCATTCTGCTACGATTTATTGCTTTCTTTGGGCTTTTTGATGCGATGTTTCTGGTTTTTCTTGGAGCCTTAGAAGGCGCTGGAGACACTCGCTTCATTATGCGAAGTAGCTTTGCCTTATCGTTTTTATTATTGATCTTGCCCTGTTATTTTTATGTTCAGAGTGGGGCGGCAACAGTGACTATGCTCTGGCTTATAATTACCTTAAACATAATCGCTTACTGCGCACTCTACTACTGGCGCTTTCGAAAGGCGGGCTGGAAAAAGATGCGCGTGATTGCTGACAGTGCAGATTAAGTTAGCCGCGGAAGTGGTCTCTTACTCTGTATTAACTTAGCAGTTTAGTTGAGTATGAAAGCACGCATGCGGCTACTGTATGTTTTCACATAGCCCTGCGCTTCTCGTGTAATCAAAAGCACCGCTAAATCATTCTCTTCAGCATAGTTATAAGCATCTTGTGGGCCTAAGACTAACAGTGCAGTCGCCCAGGCATCGGCGAGTGTGGTTGATTCATGCAATACCGTGACTGAGGCTAAATTATGCTGCACCGGATAGCCGCTGCGTGGGTCAATAGTATGCGAGTAACTTTGTCCTTCATGTTCAAAGTAGTTGCGGTAGTCACCTGAGGTTGCAACGGCTAAATTATTTAAGGCGATAACAGCTTCCACACTACGGCCGGCATGCATTGGTGTTTCTACGCCGATACGCCAGGCTGCACCATGTTCAGCAACTCCCTTGGCCTTGATTTCGCCACCGATCTCAACCATGTAGTTTTCAATCTCAAAGCCATCTAATAACATGGCTAGTTGATCAACCGCATAGCCTTTGGCAATAGCTGATAAATCAACATAGACATTTTCAGCGGGTTTGAAAATACTCAGTGGTTGTTGCTGCGTCTTAATGCGTTCCCAATCCAAGGTGAGTTTTGCAATACGTACCTCAGCTGCACTAGGGAAAACAAAACCTTCTAGCTGTGCACCAAAACCCCAGAGATTAACCAGTGGGCCAACGGTGATATCAAAAGCGCCTTTGCTGGCTTTGCTGATACTGTAGGCTTGATCTAAAACGTGGATCAGTTCGGCATCGGCAGCAAACCAACCACTATGATTCTGTGCATTGAAAAGGCTGAGTTGTGAATCTGGGATATAGGTCGACATCAACTGGTTGATCTCGAGGAGTCTTTGTTCAGCAGCCAGACGGATGCTTTTTATTTTTACTGACTTAGCTTCTCCATGCCATTGCATGCTGTAGCTGGTGCCCATGGTGTCACCACTAACCTGTGGCCCATGACGTTCGTTACTGCAGGCGCTGAGGCATAGCAGCAGGCAAAATGTGCTAGCGCATACAAAGTAATTTTTGAATAAGAATTTATTGAGGGACATCTTCTTCTGCTCGGCGGTAACATCATCGGTAGCAAAAGCATACAAGAGTTAGCTTGGGTTTTATATCAGTGAGGTTGTAGCGCAGTTTCAAAAAGAGCTGCGCTACAGATAGTGCTGACTGGCTTAGATTTTTCCGTCTAGGCCCATTTGGAAGTACTTGTGCGTGATTTTTTCTTGATTCTCAAGCAACCAGTCGATGTCAGGCTCATTACACATGGCCTTATGGATCGCATTCGCTGTGGCTTTACGATGAATGTCGAACAAGATCTTGTGATCTAGGTCGTCAGCTGTGGCAACCATTGGGTTCAACCAAACTGAAACGATAATACCTAGGTCGTTGGCTTTTTCTTTTGGAATGTCACCCGCACGTACCGCGTCTAAGACACCGTTTGCGATTGCCGCTTGTACTGTGCCCATGAGGATGTTGGTGTAGCGCTCATCTTTAACCGTTACCTTAGAAACCATAATGGTCGCAGGTCGTACTTGGATGTCGGTATTAAGGATAGCTAATACACGACTATGTCCCTTCACTTGATCGCCAAGCAGGGTAGCGAAAGCGGTTCCAACGGGGCCGTCTAGCTCACCAATAATAATTTCTGGCTCAGCTGCGGTGCCCGCAGGGCCGCCAGCAACTAGAGATTCACCGACTCGCATTACAATTCTTTCTGACATGATGATATTTCTCCTGATCAGTCATGGATAACTTTAGGGGGGGTAACTTTGGTCGCTATTCTACATGATCGGCCTGTCAGAACAATTTAAGGTGACACAATTTTATAGTCATCTTATCGCGGTATTTAGTGCCATAATAGTGACAGGATATGCAGGAGCGAGACCATCGATGACTAAACTACTTAGTATCTTCAGGCATGCTGATGCTCAGCAGCATCCTCGCTTTAGTGATTATGAGCGCCCCTTGAGTGCCTCTGGTGTCGCTGATGCTGAAGCTATGCTGGGCTACCTAGAGGCTTCCCTGCCGCCGATTGATAAGGTTTTCTGCAGCGACTCGGTGCGTACTCTAGAAACTTTAGAGATCTTCAATCGGGCCTTAGCGCTCACACCTGAACAGATTATTTCTGATTCCAGTCTCTATCTTGCGAGTACAGCCGAGCTCATAGCCTCTGTTGAGGCGTTATCTAATGAGTGGCAACACGCTGCGCTGGTTGGGCATAACCCAGGGCTGACAGCGCTGTGTAATTTTTATACCGGTGATGCGCTCCGTGAGCTTCCCACCGCTAGTCACTACGCTATTGCTTTTGAAACGGATGATTGGACTGCCAGCGACCGCTCTACAGGGGTTTTGCAGAGCTTTACTGTGCCGCAGCAGTTTAAGTCTTAGGCACTTGCCGTCAGTTGGTAAGGATTGAGCCGGCTACCAGTAATTTTCAGTACTGATGCTGCCCGGTGTGCGCCTTAGATTCTTGGTTAAGCCACGATTCTGTAGTAATTCACGTGTGTCTTTGACCATGTCTGGGTTGCCGCAGAGCATAATCTGCGATTTGCCTTCTTCGACCTTGATGCCAGCACGTTTTTCTAGTGAACCATTTTTAAATCCAGCAGGGATACGGCCATGCAGGCTGAAATCAGTCTTTTCACGGCTGACGAAGGGGACGTAGCAGAATTGATCAGGGTGTTTTGCGCTGAGTTCATCAATGAGCTCACGATAAGCGAGTTCAGCAGCGTTTCTGACCGCGTGTACAAGGACTAGTTTTTTGAATCGTGTCCACGCTTGATCAGTTTTTAAGATAGAAAGGAACGGCCCAATGCCGGTGCCGGTGGATAACATCCATAGATCTTCACTTTCAGGGATTTCGTCGAGGATCAGGAAACCATTCGGTTTCTTACCCAAATAGACATGATCACCGGCCTTAAGCTCGGCCAGTCGCGGTGATAAGGCGCCTTCAGCCACACTGATCGAATAAAACTCATGGAAGCCTTCATCAGGTGAGCTGACAAATGAATAGGGGCGTCCGATGATCTCATCGTCAATTTCTAGGCCCAAACGTCCAAATTGGCCGGCTTTATAGGGCTGCACATCGCCTTCTACGCGCAGGCTATAGAGGGTATCAGTCCAGTGGATATTCTCGACTACCTTGCCATCAATCCAATTCGACATAGTTGTTCTACCTTAGAGTGTCTCTTTTCGGCAGTCATCTTAACTAAGCTGAGAAGGTTTTTGAAGAATTACATGGGGTAGGCCGTTTATGTGCAAAACAGATACACCTTCAGGGTCTTGCTTGGCGGCTATTCCTATTCAATATTGTCTATCGGTTAGCCCCCATTTGGCCCTCTGTACTAGACCGTTCTATCCCTAGTAATTCGGCCTAGTCGCTATTAAAATGCACTGCGCTATGACAAAATGCGCAGGAATTTCGGTGCAGTTC
>JAQWYM010000031.1 GCA_029253965.1 Gammaproteobacteria bacterium | reverse complement strand
GAAGAATTTTTAGCGGCCAGTGACTGAGATAAGACTATGAGCAATATCATTCAAGAAATAGAAAATGAACAGTTAAAATCAGACATTCCTGATTTTGGCCCTGGTGACACCATTGTCGTTCAAGTGCGTGTTAAAGAGGGTGATCGTGAGCGTCTACAGGCCTTTGAAGGTGTTGTTATCGCAAAACGTAATCGTGGTCTAAATTCTGCATTTACAGTACGCAAAATTTCTCATGGTGAAGGCGTGGAACGTGTTTTCCAGACACACAGCCCGCTGATCAGTAGTGTTGAATTGAAGCGTCGTGGTGATGTTCGTCGTGCCAAACTCTACTATCTTCGTGGACTTACTGGTAAATCAGCCCGTATCAGAGAGAAGCTGGGTTAATAAACTTACCCCTGTACTCACTAATCAGTATCAAAACGCCCCTTTTTTGGGGCGTTTTGCTTTCCGCGAACTGACTTTTGCTTTCTAATAAGCCGATGGAAGTCTGTGTTATTCAATCACCTTTAGGATCGCTACGCCTAAGCCTTAGTGCTAAGGGACTGCAGCGCCTAGAATACCTTGCGCCAGGAAGTGCACTGCTTCCAGCAGCCAGTGCTCTGTCTAAAAAAATCAGTCAACAGCTTATCGCTTATTTTGCAGGTGATGCCCAGACCTTTGATATACCACTCGATTTAATTGGAACCTGTTATCAAAAAAAAGTCTGGACCGAGCTACTACAACTAGGTTTTGGCGAAACACTGAGCTATGGGACGTTAGCTCAGAAGATTGATAGTGGCGCACGCGCGGTCGGTAATGCTTGTCGTAATAATCCAATACTGATTATCGTCCCTTGTCACCGCGTATTGCGCAAAGACGCTAGCGGTGGTTATGCCGGTCAGAATGAAGGCATTATGATGCAACGAAAGCTTTGGTTGTTACGGCATGAGGCTGAGTTTAGTCAACAGACTGGATAAAAATTGCTGCTAAGTATTGAATTTGATCATTGCTGCCACCATCTAAAGTAGTAGCAAATTAACTATTAAGGAATTGAAATGAGCGCTAGTGCTAAGAAAGAGACCCTGAAGTTTGAATCAGAAGTGAGTCAGGTACTTCACCTGATGATTCATTCTCTATACTCAAATAAAGAAATTTTTCTGCGTGAGCTGATCTCGAATGCTTCAGATGCTTGCGACAAGCTCCGTTTTCAATCCTTAGCTGATGATGGTTTGCTGGCCGCTGATTCAGAACTCAAGATTCAAGTTGAATTTGATGCTGATAATCGCACTATCTCGGTTCGTGATAACGGTATTGGTATGACTCGTGATGAAGTAATTAATAATATTGGCACCATTGCTAAATCAGGTACAAAAGAATTTTTAGAGCAATTAAGTGGTGACCAAGCCAAAGACTCAAACTTGATCGGTCAGTTTGGTGTCGGCTTCTATTCCGGATTTATTGTTGCCGACTCAATGGAGTTGTTAACACGAAGTGCTCATGTTGATGCAAGCGGTGGTATTCGCTGGCAATCAAATGGTACGGGTGAATATGAGTTGGAAGAGATTGAGCGTGAGCTGCGCGGTACAGAAATCATCTTGCATTTGAAAGAGGCTGAGAACGAATTACTTTCTGCTTGGCAACTACGCTCGATTATTACCAAATACTCTGACCATGTATCTCTGCCGATTGAAATGTTTGCCGAACAAGAGCCAGAAGAAGATGAAGAAGTTACCACTGTTCCACAATGGGAGGTGGTTAACCGTGCATCTTCACTGTGGACGCGTTCGAAATCAGATATCAGTGAGCAGGAGTACAAAGACTTCTATAAACATGTCGGACATGACTTTGAAGATCCATTAGCTTGGTCACATAACCGAGTAGAAGGTAAAACTGAATATACTTCGTTACTCTACGTTCCCGCTAAGGCGCCGTTTGATTTATATGAGCCAAAGCAAAGCCATGGTTTGAAGCTCTATGTCCAACGTGTCTTCATTATGGAAGATGCTGAAAAACTGATGCCACGTTACTTGCGTTTTGTACGCGGTATTATTGATTCTAGTGACCTACCATTGAACGTTTCTCGTGAAATTCTTCAGAGCAATAAGATTATCGATGCGATACGTTCAGGTTCAGTGAAAAAGATCCTTGGTACGCTAGAAAAAATGGCGCAGAAAGAGCCTGAAAAATATACAAATTTCTGGTCGCAGTTTGGTCAGGTTATAAAAGAAGGGCCTGCTGAAGATTCAGCTAATCAAGCGCAGATCGCTAAGCTATTACGCTTTGCTTCTAGTCAGGATGACAGCATCAATCAAACTGTTTCATTGAGTGATTATGTGTCTCGTATGCCAGAGCAGCAGGATGCTATCTACTACATAACAGCTGACAATTTCAATGCGGCTAAGAATAGCCCACATCTTGAAATCTTTCGTAAGAAGGGTATTGAAGTATTGCTCATGTCAGACCGTGTTGACGAATGGCTGATGGGATCACTGACTGAGTTTGAAGATAAGAAATTCATCTCCGTAGCCAAGGGTGAGCTTGATCTCGATAAGCTTTCAGATCAAGACGAGCAAGAACAGCAGAAGAAAATTGAAGAGAATGCTAAGAGTTTAGTTGAGCGTATCAAAGTAAGTTTGGGCGAACGTGTTAATGACGTACGCGTTTCACATCGTCTCACTAGTTCGCCGGCATGTATCGTGCTGAATGAGCATGAAATGGCAATGTATATGCAGCACTTATTGAAGCAAGCTGGACAAGACTTACCTGATACCAAGCCGGTACTAGAGATTAACCCTAGTCATCCTATTCTTGAAAGAATGACGAATGAGACTGATCAAGACCAGCTTGAAGCCTGGTCACTTCTATTGTTTGAGCAGGCGGTGCTAGCGGAAGGTGGGCAACTAGAAAATCCTGCCGACTTTGTGATGCGATTAAATAAGATTATTTTAGATATTGCAGTCTAAGACAATGCAGCCTAAGCCCTGGTGGCAACAGCCATTATCTGAGTTGAATGAGCAGCAATGGGAACAACTCTGTGATGGCTGCGGTAAGTGCTGTATGGCAAAGCTGGAGGATCCTGACATTAAAACGGTCTACTTCAGTAATGTTGCCTGTGAATTATTTGATTCAACTGAGTGTCGCTGTGGTAACTACACGCAGCGCGATCAGGTGGTCAGCAACTGCCGCCGCCTAAGTCTGGATCGGCCTGAGGAGTTTGCATGGTTACCTAGTAGCTGTGCCTATCGCCTACGCTTACATGATCAGCCCCTGCCTGAGTGGCATCATTTATTAACGGGTTCTAGAGAAACAGTGCATGAGCTGGGTTTGTCGATGCAAGGTAAATCTGTTGCCGCAGAAGAGGCAGGTCCGGTAGAACATCATATTATTGACATGACTAGTGAGTGAATCACTATTTTGAACTACTCTTTTAGTTTGAGAGTGTAGCAAGGAAAAGCAGGCCTTTATTTAACAGATTAAAGTCAGTGTGCAGCCCAGCTGTAAATAGCGCTAGCAGTTTTTTTGTTAAAGTTCAGGACTAAATAAGTAGTCAAATAGTAAGCTTGTATTGAGACTCCGAAGTCTGATTGAATGCTTTTTTATTACAGGATAATTTTATCATTTCAATATGATCAGTCGCCGTATTAAATATGCTTGAATCTACTCGCATTGATAAGTGGCTATGGGCCGCTCGATTCTATAAAACTCGCAGCATGGCGAGTAAGGCGGTCGATGGTGGACGCGTACATATTAATGGCTCACGCGTTAAGGCAGCACATAAAGTAAAGATTAATGATCTTGTCCAAATTTCTAGAGATCATGTGAAACAAGAGTTTCAGGTCTTGGGCATTGCCGAGCGGCGCGGTGCAGCTGCAGAGGCGCAACTACTTTATGTTGAGAGTGAGGATAGTGTTGCCCGACGAGAGCAGGTGCAGCTGCAGCGTAAGATTCTAAATCAAGGTATACCGCAATCTGTAGGTAAGCCAAACAAGCATGATAGACGCCGTATACGTGAGATTATCGGTAAATCATAAGCCTAATTGAATCTAGATTAAGCACTATAATTCTTATCGATATAGTTCTGAACTAACTGTTGGAATTCGCCACTGATATTATCACCGCGTAGCGTGCAGCTTTTTTCACCATCAATATAAACGGGTGCAACTGGTGCTTCACCGCTACCTGGTAAGCTAATGCCAATATTGGCCTGTTTGCTTTCACCAGGGCCATTGACGACACAGCCCATAACCGCTACTGACATATTTTCTACACCAGGGTAACGCGTGCGCCAGTGCGGCATGGAGTCTCGTAGATAGTTCTGGATGTCATTAGCTAAATGCTGGAAATAATCACTGGTGGTGCGGCCGCAGCCAGGACATGAGACGACTGCTGGAGTGAAGGCACGTAGACCAATGGATTGTAGGATTTCTTGGGCGACAACAACTTCTTCGCTGCGACTGCCGCCGGGTGCGGGTGTTAGTGAAACACGTAGAGTATCGCCAATTCCCTGTTGCAGTAGAATGGCCATAGCAGCTGTGGATGAAACAATACCTTTGCTACCCATGCCGGCTTCAGTCAAGCCTAAGTGCAATGCATAGTCACAACGTTTGGCGAGCTCAGTGTAAACACTGATGAGCTGTTGCACGTCACTGAGTTTGCAGGAAATAATAATTTTGTCATGTGCGAGGCCGATATCCTCAGCTTCTTTTGCACTGTCTAATGCTGAGGTCATTAAGGCCTCATGTATGACCTGTTCCACATCCAATGGTTTTGTCAGCGCTTGGTTTGCATCCATCATCTGCGCCAGTACTTGCTGGTCAAGACTGCCCCAGTTAACACCGATACGAACGGGCTTATTAAATTCACAGGCGGTCTCGATCATGCTGGCAAATTGAGCATCACGTTTTTTGCCGCGCCCTACATTTCCTGGGTTGATACGGTATTTTGCGAGGATCTCTGCACACTCTCGAACATCATTGAGTAGCTTATGGCCATTGAAGTGAAAATCACCGATTAAAGGGACATCGACTTGCATCTGTTCTAGCCGATTTTTGATCTCAACAACTGCTTCGGCTGATGCTTGGTTATTCACAGTGATGCGAACCATCTCAGAACCTGCTCGCGCAAGCTCTGCAATTTGGGCAGCGGTGCGGATGGCATCAGCAGTATCCGTATTGGTCATTGATTGAACCACAATGGGTGAGTTGCCACCGACCTGTACACGGCCAATCTGAACTACTGTTGAATGTCTTCGGTTTTGCATTATTTTCTAACTATCGCAATGGATGGGTGCTGAATTCTAGTAGAATCACACTATCAGCTATAACTCATAGTGTAACTAAGAATGCCGGATGAAACGAACCTAAGTAAGTCCTATGACAGAAAATATAGATCACCCAGAGCAACAACATCTCGACACCGATCGCTGCAGCTCAATTGAGATGTCACAGATACGACAAACAGCGTTCGACAATAGTGGTGTTTTTAGTGGTCGGTGTCATGTCTTTATTGATCAGCCTGGGATGGCGAAATGAAGGCCTTCCGCGACCTTAAGTGCATTAGTTTTGATTTTGATGACACCCTGTGGCCAGTTCAACCAACTATTCTGCAGGCTGAAGCCAAGCTCAATGAATGGCTTCAGCAGCATTGCCCGCGCCTGATGCAAGAGCAGGATAGAGATAGCTTACGTCAGCACATGCTAGATTATGCTGGGCGTCACCCAGAATATAATCATGATGTCTCCTTGCGGCGTCTGAATGCCTTAGGTGAGCTCATGCATCAGTATCAATACGAGTTGGCCTTAGCCGAGCAAGCAATGCTTGTTTTTCGTCAGCAGCGGAATCAGGTGATACCGTTTGCGGATGCCTGCAAAACCTTGTCTCTACTGCGAGAACATTACCGGCTCATAGGGATAACGAATGGTAATGCTCAAATTGAGCAGACCGCCTTACAGGGCTATTTTGATTTTACTATCTGCGCTAGTGATGTCGGTGCATTAAAACCTGATCCTGTGGTATTTGAACGGGCCATCATGCAGGCAGAAATAGAGCCAGCGCAGATGTTACATGTGGGAGATCATGCGGAGGCTGATGTTGTCGGTGCATTGCGAGCAGGATGTAGGGCAGTATGGTTTAATGCTGCACGTCGAGATTGGCCGGGTGGGCAAAATCCAGATGCGGTGATTCATTGCTTGGCGGAGATGATTGATTTGCTACAATTAAGATAGAGTAGGTCGAAGCGTAAAATATAAAAAGGAACAGAAAAATGGCAGAAAAAAATATTACTGAGATGACCTTGGAAGAGCGTGTTAAAACCTTGGAACGTCTGCAGCGAAATGCGCGTATCGCAATTATTATTTTGGTCGGTTACTTTATCTATGATGTTATTTCTCGTGATAGCGGTTCCGATATCATCTATGCCTATAAGATTAAAGCGAAGCAGTTTGAATTAGTCGATGGCGTCGGTACTATTTTTGCGAGCTGGAAGGTGCTGGACGAGGAAAATTCGGAGGCAGCGATTGTCTTGGAAAATGGCGCAGGCCAGAAGTTACGATTAACGGCTTCTGAGATTAGTTTACTCAGTGGTGGCAGTAACCCTAGCCCCGATGTCGTGATTGATAGACAGGGTATAGATACCCAAGTAGCCCCTTAAATATAATAGGGTCATAGCCTACTATGGCCCTATCAATGTCATTAGTGCTAATCACTCTTGACGAATATCTGGTGATGGAGTGCAGCATGAAATTTACGTCTCGCCTGCATGTTCTGTTTGATGCCCAATGAGAACCGTTGCTGATTATCAGTGTTATGTAAATATGGCCGGATCGCCGCTTCAATCATTTGCGAGTGTTCAACATCTAAGGTGATGTGGCCACTAAATAATTCCAAGGCATCTTCTGTTATGCCGGGTATCTTTCGAAACCCCTGAAGTAGGTTGCTATAATATTGTGGGATAGGCCACTCACTAGCAAAGCCGACCGCTGCTATGGCTGATAGCCAATCACCATTGCGCGTTAACTGCTCCATTGTATGCATGTATTGAGCTAATTCAGGCAGTACAAAGTAATCTTTGGAGGCCTTAATCTGACAGCCTACTGCAGTCATGAAGTTGCGGTATAACTGCATGTGTGAGCGTGTGTTATCTCCACAGCCATACTCATCATACAAAATATCTGATAAAACAAACTGAAGCTGCTCATCAGGACATGAACCTAAAGCACTCGCTTGATACAAGCGTGTTTTTAGAATATGAGGGTAATATAGCGAAGCAAAGTGCTGGGCTTGAGTTAACTCAAATACTGACAGTTGTTTAAATTCTGTGATGAATGGGTCATCAAATAAAGGGTCGGTGTCTAAGGCTAGTTTCACTTCCTTTAGGAAATCATCAGCTCCCAAAATTATCTCCAATAACGATTGTTTTACTCGGTTGGTCGGACACACTTCTCTGCACTATTTCTAGTTTGACAGCTGCGAGCACTCGAGTCGGCAAAGGCAACACTGAGTACGATAAAAATTATAACAGCTACACCTAATCTCACAGCCTTATACCTCATCTTATTAGATTGCTAACTCACCTATGCGTAAACAGTGGATAGTCAGCTTTGATTTTAATCTATGTCAGTAAAGCCCTAAAGCCGAGCAGTTCCCGAAGAGCACGCACCATACTAGTGCGAGGCATTAAGGTAAAATAGGCTAGGGCGTACTTAGTAGACCGACATATCAATTAAAGCAATTCTCATGCCATTCAATATGTTGATGTCAATTTAGAGTAGCTGCAAAAAATAAAAATAAGAGTACTACATAACTATTTGGCGTTGGTATATCTAGGCTAGGTGGGTGTCTGTTATGTACAGGTAGTATCTGAGTCGCTCACTCACATCAACACTAGAAAGTGTCAACGTGGGTGGAACTCAAGTGATTACACTTCAAGCGTAGTTTCAAATAAGCGTTAGTGCTAACGCTTATTCTTTACTGTTCTAGCGACCGATCTTAGTCAATATGTTGCTACGGATAGTTGCTAAAAAGCTGCTAACAGCCTTCATGTCTTTTGCGCTCATACCAGCAACAACAGTCTGTGTGACCTGTTCTAGGCGTGAAGCACCCATGACGGCAATCTTGCGGCCCTGAGCGGTGACATCAATTTCAACAACACGACGATCATTAGTATTGTGTGTGCGTTTGACTAGGCCACGTGACTCTAAGATATCTAGGCTGCGGCTGACAGTTGCTCGTTCCATGCCGAGTTGCGATGCAACTTTTGATGGGCTATCGATATCATGTGAGTTTAGACAGTCTAATATTAGCCACTGGCTGTATTTGATATCTTTTTTTGCTAAACGATCATTGATTTCAAGACGACATAAGGTGTGCAAATGATCACTGCAATGTAGAAATGCACGATTGAGGTCCTTCAGTTCAGTAGTAGCTGGTTTCTTAGCTCTGCTCATAATTTTACGTCCTTGTAAATTGGGTCGTCGAGTCTATTGACGATTGATTGTCTGGTTGCATTCATTTGCAGTCGCGTTTTATATCATTATTCTTTTTTGAAATGAAGTAAATGTTTTAAGCCTCAATGATTGACAGTGGTTAATTAAAATCAGTTAATTCCTTAAATATAACGATTCCTATGTAATTATGGTTAATCAAAGTAATTTAATTGAAGTTATGCGCACTCATATCTATTGATTCAGGAGTAAATCACTGAAAAAGCTAAAAGTTGTTTTATTTAATCATAATACAATGCTTAAAGTAATTATATTTTATTTAATCAAATAAATAGGGCTTTGTGTTGGATTTGAATGAATCAATCAAAGGCCAGATTATTAGAGTAGTGGTATCTACAGCTTGATTTCTACTGGGTTAAACCACTTTAAGAGGGGTGATTACTGATACACGCTGCAGTGGGTGTGCCCCGAGTAAGAGTCGAACTTACGGCCTTCCCCTTAGGAGGGGGACGCTCTATCCAGCTGAGCTATCGGGGCAAAGTATCTAATCCCATGGGATCTTGGATATAGAGCTTTGTTACTAGAGTGTAGCAAACTGAGGGAATGCGATGCCAGCAGGTGACATAAAGGCTTACTTTATATGTGGGCATCTATAACGAGGTGCAATATAAATACAAAGCCCAGCAGGATGATGTTAGTTCACCAAGGCGGTGATGCTGTGAGTAATTTTCTAAAATGATAATAATCATTTGGTGCCGAGGGCGAGAATCGAACTCGCACTCTGTTGCCAGAACCGGATTTTGAATCCGGCGCGTCTACCAGTTCCGCCACCCCGGCATGCGATAACGGACAGGAAGTTTAACCGAATCAGACATAACATCAAGCAGTTACCCCTATAATTCAGTCAATTTATGTCTGAACTCTAATTTAAAGACCCTTTAATGTTACGAGTTACAGAGAATGCTTAAGCCTAGGTCATGATGGCCTTATACTGCGCAGCTTATGAATAAAAAAACCAATCCATTATCGTTAGATGACTTCGATTACGAGCTACCGTCTGAGCTTATAGCTCAGCTTCCTGGGGAGCAGCGTGATCAGAGTCGCCTGCTTATTGTGCCTGCTCATGCGCACACCTTTACTGATTTAAAGTTCTTTAACTTATCAGCTCAATTGAAAGCTGGGGATCTATTGGTTCTCAACAACACCAAAGTGTTTCCAGCGCGACTGCATGCAAAAAAAGAGAGTGGCGGGCAGGCTGAAATTTTAGCTGAGCGTTTACTTGATGGTATGCAGGTGAAGGCGCAGGTTAAAGCCAGTCGTTCACCTAAGGTGGGTGGTCGTTTACTTATTGCTGAGGGCGTGCAAGCAACGGTTATTGGGCGCGAAGATGCCTTTTTTATCCTGCAGTTCGAAGCGCAGTGCAGTCTGGCTGAGATATTCAATCAGTATGGTCATATGCCGCTTCCACCCTATATAGAGCGTGAGGATGCTGCTGCTGACCGGGAGCGCTATCAAACTGTTTATGCCGAAGCATTGGGTGCGGTTGCTGCGCCGACTGCTGGCTTGCACTTTACGCCTGAGTTGCTGCATGAAATAGAGACTTTAGGGGTTGGTATTGCCTATATCACCTTGCATGTTGGTGCTGGGACCTACAAACCAGTGAAGGTAAGCGATGTTGAAGAACATAAAATGCATGCTGAGCATATCGAGGTTAATGATCAGGTTTGCCAGCAGGTTAAGGCAACTCGTGCTGCCGGTGGCCGCGTTTTTGCAGTCGGTACGACCTGCGTGCGTGCGCTAGAGTCTGCAGCACAACAATCAATAAATGCAGGGCTAGCTGAGTTAAGGCCTTATACTGGTGATACAGATATTTTTATTTATCCGGGGTATCAGTTTCAGGTGATAGATGGCCTGATTACTAATTTCCATTTACCTCGTTCTACTTTATTAATGTTGGTTAGCGCGCTGGCTGGGCAAGAAACGATAGCGAAAGCTTATCGACATGCCGTTGAGCAGCGCTACCGATTTTTTAGCTATGGCGATGCCATGCTAATACTAACTTGAGTTCATCATGGGAATAGCAAACTTTACAATTGAGGCGCGTGACGGGCAGGCTCGAGCAGGCACATTAGAAACGCGCCGTGGAGACATTCAAACGCCAGTATTTATGCCAGTCGGCACCTACGGATCGGTCAAAGGCGTAACAGCGGAAGAATTAAAAACGGTAGGTAGCCAGATCATTCTTGGTAACACCTTCCACTTGATGTTACGTCCTGGGGTTGAGGTGATTGAGAAATTTCAGGGCCTGCATGATTTCATGCATTGGGATCGCCCCATCTTGACCGATTCTGGTGGTTTTCAAGTGTTTAGTTTGGCGGATCGACGCAAGATTAATGAACAGGGCGTACGTTTTCAGTCGCCGATTGATGGCTCGCAGGTGGAGCTTGATCCAGAGATTTCGATGCGCGTACAAAAGGCTCTGGGTTCTGACATTGTCATGGTTTTTGATGAATGCACGCCATTCCCAGCGAGTCACGAGACCGCAGCTGAATCCATGCGCTTATCACTGCGTTGGGCGAAGCGCAGCCGAGAGGCACACGGTGATAGCACAGCAGCCTTATTTGGTATTGTGCAGGGTGGCATGTATGACGATTTAAGAGAGGAGTCATTACAGGGGTTAACAGAGATTGGCTTTGACGCCTATGCTATTGGTGGACTCTCGGTGGGTGAGCCAGCAGAAGAGCGTGCCAAGGTGCTTAACTTCTTACAAGACCGTCTACCACAGGATAAAGCACGCTACCTCATGGGCGTTGGCAAGCCAGAAGATCTAGTTGATGCCGTCGCCAATGGTGTTGATATGTTTGATTGTGTCATTCCAACTCGCAATGCGCGCAATGGCTTCTTATATACTAATAGTGGTGTGCTGAGGCTGCGCAATCAACGTTATCAGCAAGATGAGCGGCCAATCGAAGATGACTGTCCATGCTATACCTGCCAAAACTACTCAAGAGCTTACTTAAAACACCTCGATAAATGTGGCGAGATGTTGGGTGGTCGTTTAAATACGATTCATAATCTAAGCTATTTTCATCGATTAATGGCGAGTATGCGCAGTGCCATACAGGCAGGTACCTTCCAGCAGTTTTCACGTGATTTTTATGCCTCAAGAGAGAAAAGTCCGTCGACTGTGGCATAATGTTTCGCTTCCAAGATTAAGCTTATATTTTTAAGGAGTTTTGCATGTTATTCATCAACGATGCCTTCGCTGAAGCAACGCCACCAGCCGGTGGCGGTACTGAAATGCTGGTTATGGTGGGAATTTTCTTTGTCATCATGTATTTCATGATTATTCGGCCACAGTCAAAGCGCCAGAAAGAACAAAAAGCATTGATGGCGTCGATTAGTAAAGGTGATGAAGTAGTCACCAGTGGTGGCATGATGGGCAAGATTAAAGGTGTCAGTGATGATGTCGTCCGTATTGAGCTTGCTGAGAACGTCATAATCAAAGTGCAGAAGCACGCGATTAATAGCGTCTTACCGAAAGGCACGATAAGCCAAGACTAGTCCCGAACTAGTTCATTATTAGGCAGACAGAGAGAACATCATGATGAATCGTTACCCGATTTGGGCCTATTTAGCGCTGACTGCGGTCATTTTAATAGGCGCTTTATATGCTATTCCCAATTTATATCCCGAAGATCCTTCGGTGCAAATTTCACATGACAGTGACAGTCTGCCTGCCGACCTGAAGCAGCGTGTAGAATCTATTCTGAGTTTGAATGATGTCGCTGCCAAGCAGATTGAGGTCAATCAACAGCAACAGCTGCTGCTACGCTTTGATAATACTGAGTTACAACTTCAGGCTGCGGACGAGCTCAAGAGTGGCCTTAATTCCGAGTATATTGTGGCGTTGAATTTGGCGCCAGCAGTGCCCGCTTGGCTGCAAGCAGTGAATGCTAGCCCAATGAGTCTGGGGCTTGATTTACGAGGGGGTGTGCACTTTTTGCTACAGGTTGATATGACTGCTGCAGTCAGTAAGGCCCTCGATCGCTATGAGGCTGATTTTCGATCAGTGTTACGTGAAAACAAGGTTCGCTACATTAATGTTAAGCATGATGGGGCAATTATCAACGCAACCTTTAAAGATGAAGAGAGCTATCAGCGTGGCTTGGATGCACTCAAAGAAAACTTCCGTCTAGATCTCGACTTTACAAAAATAAAGGCCGAGCGTGGTATTACCTTGGTCGCCGCCTTTAAGTTAGCAGCACAGCAAGAGTTGCAAAACTTTGCCTTACAACAAAACATCACCACCCTGCGTAAGCGCGTGAATGAGCTGGGTGTTGCTGAGCCAGTTATCCAGCGTCAAGGCACTGACCGTATCGTCGTTCAGCTGCCTGGCGTACAAGATACGGCGCGAGCAAAAGAATTGCTGGGTGCTACAGCGACATTAGAGTTTAGATTAGTCGATGAACAGGGCGATGCCTTTGCCGCTGAAAGCAGTGGTAATACACCTCTGGGCGACAAGCTCTACTTTGAGCGAAATGGAACACCTGTACTGCTTAAAAGTCGCGTTATGTTGAGCGGTGAGTACATTACTGATGCGGCTTCTGGCCTCGATCAAGACACAGCAACTCCAGCAGTCTTTATTACTTTGGATGGTAAAGGTTCTCGACTCTTCTCTAAGGCCACAGGCGACAACATTAAACGCTTGATGGCAGTGGTCTTCATTGAAAGTAAAACTGAATACTTCAAAGACGAACAGGGGCAGTTACAATCGCGCGCAAGAAAAGTTGAAGAGGTGATTAATATCGCCAGAATTCAAGATCAGCTGAGTAAACGATTTCAGATTACGGGTCTAGATACTAGTCGTGAAGCTCGCAAGCTAGCCCTATTACTGCGTGCAGGTGCATTAGCAGCGCCGATGAATATCATTGAAGAGCGCACAGTTGGCCCAAGTTTAGGTCAGCAAAATATCGATCAAGGTAAAAACTCTGTCCTGCTCGGCATGCTCTTAGTGATGATCTTTATGGTGCTCTACTATCGCGTCTTTGGCTTGGTTGCGAACATCGCACTAATGACTAACTTAGTATTAATTATAGCCATTCTCTCGATGATTCCAGGAGCGACTCTGACTCTGCCAGGCATTGCCGGCATCGTCCTAACTGTCGGTATGGCGGTGGATGCAAATGTCCTTATTTTTGAGCGAATTCGTGAAGAGTTGAAGAATGGTAACTCACCACAAGCTAGCATCCATGCAGGTTACGGCAAGGCTCTGTCAACCATTGCTGACGCAAACGTAACCACCTTGTTGGCTGCTATCGTCTTATTTACGTTTGGCACTGGCCCAATTAAAGGGTTTGCTGTCACCTTATCCATAGGTATCTTATGTTCGATGTTCACCGCTATCTTGGTAACGCGAGCATTGATTAATCTATATTACGGTCGCAAACAAGCACCGACACTGGCGATTTAATTATGCAACTGATCAAGCAATCTCTAAATATCGATTTTCTGGGTAAGCGCAAACTAGCCCTGATTATTTCCATTGTACTGATTACTGTTTCGCTGGCTTCTTTGATGACACGAGGATTAAACCTAGGCATTGATTTTACTGGTGGAACCTTGGTTGAAATCGGTTATTCACAACCCGTTGAGTTACAGCCTATACGAGAGGCTCTGCTGCAGAATCAATTTGATGACGCGATTGTGCAACACTTCGGTACTGCACGTGATGTCATGATTCGTCTGCCATCACAGGAGGTTCCTAATTCTGAAGTCAGTAATCAAGTGCTTCGAGCGCTAGCGAATACCGGTAATCCAGAGATGCGTCGGATTGAATTTGTCGGCCCACAAGTCGGTGAAGAACTGCGTGATGATGGTGGCCTGGCCGTGGTTTATGCCTTAATTGGTATTTTGATTTATGTCGCTTTGCGCTTTGAATACCGTTTTGCATTGGGCTCAGTGGTGGCCTTGATTCATGATGTTATTTTGACTGTGGGTTTCTTCTCTGTAACGCAGGCAGCGTTTGATTTGACCGTGTTGGCAGCCGTCCTAGCGGTGATTGGCTACAGTTTGAATGACACGATTGTGGTCTTTGACCGGATTCGAGAAAATTTCAGGAAGTTGCGTAAAGAAGAATCGATTGCGGTGGTGAATATATCGATTAATCAGACCTTGGCGCGGACCTTGATGACATCGATGACTACCTTGCTGGTTTTATTCGCATTGTTTTTTGTTGGCGGCGAAGTAATTCATTCCTTTGCCTTAGCGTTGATCGTTGGTGTTTTGGTCGGTACCTATTCATCTATCTATGTCGCTAGTGCAACCTTGATACTGCTGAATGTTTCAGCGGTTGATCTGCTTCCTGACGAGAAAGAGGAAGCAGCTGTTGATGATTTACCTTAAGCGCTTAATTGTTTGCGTTGTGTAGCTGTTTCACCAGAGGTTTGAAGATACGGCTATTTGACGCAATAATCTCGCCAGACTTTAGGTAGTCATGGCCACCTTGGCGGTCACATACCAAGCCTCCAGCCTCTTGTACGAGTAAAACGCCTGCAGCCATGTCCCAGCTGTTTAGACCGTACTCCCAGAAGCCGTCATAGCGTCCAGCAGCAACATAAGCTAGATCCAAGGCAGCAGCCCCTGCACGGCGAATACCACAGTTCTCTTTAATAACGCTTTCGAAACTTTTTAGGTAAGCGGTATTATCATGCTCGTGTAGGTAAGGGAAGCCAGTAGCTAATAGACTGCCTGAGATTAGGTGATGACTACTGACTCGCAGACGGCGGTTATTTAATGTCGCACCATTGCCACGGCTGGCACAGAATAATTCTTCTTTGATAGGATCATAGACGACGCCGATCTCAAGCTTACCGTTTTGACGCAGGGCAATGGAGACGCAGTAGTGTGGAATGCCGTGTAGAAAGTTGGTGGTACCATCTAAGGGATCGATGATCCATTGAGAGTCCTCTTTACCTTCGGTAACGCCTGACTCTTCAGCAATAATGCCGTAGTCTGGAAAAGACTTCTGTAAAACGTAGATGATCTCCTGTTCCGCCCTGTGGTCAACTTCTGTAACAAAGTCGTTTGGCGCCTTCTCGTGTACTTTTAGGCTCTCGATACGCGGAATACTGCGTAAGATGATTTGGCCGGCGGCACGTGCGGCAGAGACCGCAATATTTAGGGTAGGCGTCATAACAGTCTGGCTCAGTGTAAAGGCGCAAAGGTTACCAGATGGACAGAGTCTTGTAAGCCATCTTTATAGGCTAAGGCAATATCAGTTAAGTAACGCCGTTGTTGATGACATCAGGCGTGGCATAAAATGGAATTTAGATATGAGTATCATAGAATCAAAAATTGTATTGGTTGAAACATCTCATCCAGGCAATATTGGCGCCGCTGCGCGCGCCATGAAAACAATGCAACTAAGCAACCTAGCCTTAGTCAATCCGGGGGATTTGCATGACCCCTCTGCCAGAGCGCGAGCAACACGAGCCTATGACATTTTGGATCAGGCGCAAATCTTCGGCAGTTTGGAAGATGCGATTGCGGACTGTCAGCATGTCATTGGAGTCACCGCAAGGACACGCGCAAATGCCGCTAAGGCATTCACTCCTAGGGTTCTTTTAGAGAATCTCAGTGAGCAAAAAGAAGCACTGCGTGTCGCTTGGGTTTTTGGGCGTGAACGAAATGGCCTGACAAATGAAGAAATCGACCTCTGTCATAGTGTCTGTACGATACCGGCTAACCCTGATTTTAGTTCACTGAATATCGCTTCTGCTGTTCAAATCATCTGTTATGAGGCTTATTGTCGTGGTTTAGAGTCTGAAACTAGTGATCATCAACAGCCAACTGCGATTGCAGCATCACACGAATTAGAAGGATTTTATCAGCATTGTTGGCAAACTCTGGAAAAAGTTGAGTTTTTAGATACAGATAACCCAATTCCATTACAACGTAAGTTCCGTAATATTTTTGACCGAACAAGCCTAACTTCTAGTGAAATCAACATCTTACGTGGAATATTCACGGCCATTCTCAAACGTTTCTAAGCGATTCATTACTTTTTTAGGCGTCTGACCCGTATAGGCTAGGGCTACACCTCTCCCGTTGGCAATACTTGATTAAATTAGTCAGGTATAGCTACTATAGGATTAATCCAAAGAGTGTATTGCAGCTATGAAGCTAAGTACAAAAGGCCGTTATGCAGTGACAGCAATGTTTGATGTTGCCATGCATGATGACGGCTTGCCAGTCGCATTGAGTGACATTGCACAGCGTCAAAGCATCTCGCTATCGTATCTAGAGCAATTGTTTGGGCGCTTACGCCGCGGTGGTTTAGTGGCGAGTACTCGAGGCCCTGGAGGTGGTTACCGTCTGGCCCGAGCAGCGGAAGAAATCGCGATCGCAGATATCATTAGTGCGGTTGATGAGACCTTGGATGCAACACGATGTAAGGGAAACGCAGATTGTCATAACCATCAGCGTTGCCTAACCCACGAACTATGGACAGATTTAAGTAGTCAGATTAATAGTTTCTTAAGTGAAATTAGTCTGGCTGATGCGATAAATAAGAAACATGATGCCAATGCTAGCCTAAATCAGGTCCAGCAACGGGTTGTGCTTCAATCAGATATAAACATTTAGCGAAGGAAGTGAGCGGTGAGCGAAAATAAACTACCAATTTACCTAGATTACAGTGCGACCACGCCAGTGGACCCACGTGTTGCCGAGAAAATGATGGAATGCCTGACACATGATGGCAATTTCGGTAACCCTGCATCTCGAAGCCATGCCTATGGCTGGTTAGCAGAGGATGCTGTTGATGAAGCTCGTAACAACGTTGCGGCATTAGTTAACTGTGATCCAAAAGAGATTGTTTGGACCAGTGGTGCAACCGAGTCAAATAACCTAGCAATTAAAGGTGCGGCGCACTTTTATAGTAAAAACGGTAAGCACATTATTACCTTGAAAACTGAGCATAAGGCGGTATTAGATACCTGTCGTCAACTCGAGCGTGAAGGCTTTGAGGTGACATACCTTGAGCCACGTGAAGACGGCTTGGTTGATCTGGATGTCTTACGTGACACTATTCGTGAAGATACTGTGTTGATCTCAATCATGCATGTTAATAATGAGATTGGTGTGATTCAAGATATTGAAGCGATAGGTGAAATTGCACGTGAAAACAAGGTGATCTTCCATGTTGATGCGGCACAGAGCCCGGGCAAGGTAGAAATTAACTTAGAAGGTGTGAAAGTTGACTTGATGAGTTTTTCAGCGCATAAGGCCTATGGACCCAAAGGTATCGGCGCACTTTATGTGCGACGTAAGCCACGCGTACGTATTGAAGCGCAGATGCACGGTGGTGGTCATGAGCGCGGCATGCGTTCAGGGACCTTACCAACGCATCAGATCGCCGGCATGGGTGAAGCGTTCCGTATTGCTAAAGAAGAAATGGACGATGAGAACAAGCGGATTAGAGTGTTACGCGATCGTTTATTAGATGGACTCAAGGATATTGAAGAGGTCTACATTAACGGCGATATCGAAAAGCGTGTGCCACATAACTTAAATATGAGCTTTAATTTCGTCGAAGGTGAAAGTTTGATTATGGCGCTGAAGGATATTGCGATATCATCCGGCTCGGCCTGTACTAGTGCTTCCTTAGAGCCTAGT
>JAQWYM010000027.1 GCA_029253965.1 Gammaproteobacteria bacterium | reverse complement strand
GAGCCTTGTTGAGCTCTTTATTTAAGCCATGAGTAATCATAGCAAAGCCATTACTCATTACCAACAAGTGCAAGCGCTACTGCCTATGAATTGTCTTGTACATACAGCGGACATTGTTCTATTATTGTTCCAATAATATGGACATAGACCTGACATAGAGCTGGACAAACAGCAGACAAACGCGGTATTTGCTATGACAAACGAACATGAACTCCCTAAACACCCTATACAAGTGGTGTCGCGTCGAACAGGTTTAAGCTCTGATGTCATTCGTGCCTGGGAACGCCGTTACGCCGCTGTCGAACCGCAGCGCGGTAGCAACGGCCGCAGACTTTACTCGGATATTGATATTGAAAAACTCGGCCTGTTACGTCGCGCAACCTCTGCTGGTAGGCGTATTGGCGATATTGCCAACGAAACCTTAGAGCAGCTTTATGCCTTGGTTGAGACCGATGATCAGGCCGCAGCGCAGTCGCTCAACCTGCCCTCGGAACGTCCGAACACCGGCTCAGTCATGGAATACTTCGAAGAGTGTTTAGATGCCGTACATAATCTTTCACCCAACACGCTTAAAAACAGCCTTAATGATGCCGCTAAGAATTTAGGCATTCCGTTTTTACTTGAGGATTTATTAAGACCGCTGATGGCGTATATCCGTGATGAGTGTCGTCGCGGCAATATGCGCATCGCACAAGAACGCCTAGCCACCTCGGTATTACGCTCTTATATGGGGGCTATGGCTGTCAGTGATAGCAGCGTAGACCTGCGCTATAAATGTGTTGTCAGTACGCCGGTCGGCCAGACTTATGATTTAATTGCGCTGCGTATGGCGGCAGCGGCACAGTCTTATGGCTGGGGGCCGATTTATTTGGGCACAGAGTTACCTGTCGAAGAAATCGCCTACACTGCAGAACAAACTCACGCTCAAGCTATTGCCTTGGGTATCGCACGGCCAAAGGATGATCCCCACCTACCTAATATATTACGCACCCTGCGCAGTAAAATAGCGCCATCCACCCGTATTATTGTATGCGGCGATGCCGTATCCAGTTACACTGAAGTGATAAAAGAAATTAACGCTATTAGCGTCCAGACTATGGGCGAGTTGCGAATGGAATTAGATCGCCTAAGAAAGCCCACTGCGGCATTCTTTGATGATAACAATCAACAATAAATCGGAATATGCATGAGTAACCCTTCAAGTTATACCTATGAAGAACTAATCGCCTGCTCTAAAGGTGAGATGTTCGGCCCTAACAATGCACAGCTACCTGCGCCTAATATGCTCATGGCTGATCGCATTACAAAGATTACTAGTGATGGTGGTAGCTATGGGAAAGGCAAAATTATTGCCGAGCTAGACATCAATCCTGATCTTTGGTTTTTTGCCTGTCACTTTCCAGGTGATCCGGTAATGCCTGGTTGCCTAGGCCTAGATGCAATGTGGCAGTTAGTTGGCTTTCATTTAGCGTGGTTAGATAATCCGGGGCGTGGCCGTGCATTGGGTGTAGGCGATGTGAAATTCAGTGGTCAGGTCTTACCGACTGCAAAAAAGGTGACCTATGAGATTGATATCAAACGTGTGATTTCACGTAAGCTGGCCTTGGGTATTGCTGATGGTGTGATGTCAGTCGATGGCCGTGAGATCTATCATGCAAAAGACTTGCGCGTTGGCTTATTCACTTCTACAGATAACTTCTAGCCCAGCCTAGTCAATCTATGCTTTGGCTTATTCGGGCTTAGCGCAACCTATGCGCTGGGCCCCAGTGGCAGACCCAGCAACAACCAGAATAAAAGCAGCAGCATCCATGTCAGTAGAAAACCAACACTGTATGGCAGCGTTAAACTTATCAAGGTGCCAACACCTGCTTGACGATGATATTTCTGCAGTAACGCCAAAATAATAATCATGTACGGATTAAACGGCGTGATCACATTGGTTACTGAATCACCTATACGGTAGACTAGCTGCGTCAACTCAGGACTCACACCCGCTTGCATCAGCATCGGCACAAAGACCGGCGCATAGAACGCATACTTCGCTGACATCGATCCAATTAATAAATTCCCAAAACAGACCAGCAGCACAAAAGCACATAGGAGAACAAAGACATTCATCTCCATTGCTGCCAACCATGCACCGCCACTCAAGGCCAACATCTCACCTAAATGTGTGTATTTAAAGATCGCAATAAACTGCGCCGCAAAAAAGGCGAGGACAATATACGGCCCTAGATCAGCTAGTGTTGATCCCATGAAGCCAGCAGCGTCTTTACTTGAACGGATGCTACCCGCACGCAGTCCGTAAACCACCCCAGGAATGAGAAATAATAAAAACAATAATGGCACGGTGGCTTCAACCCAACGCGGGAAGTGTTTACCACTGCCATGCAGCGCTCCAGCAGGATGCCATGTAGCTAGCAGCGCCACAGCTAACACCACAACAAAGGCGGCGGCGGCCCAACGCAAGGCGGAACGCTGCGTTGTGTTTAACTTCAACAGCGGTTCTGCGGACTGCGCATCAAAACTCAAGCGCTCAGTTCTCGGCGCCACCCAGTAATGCGTAATCGCCCAGCCACTGAAGGTTAGAACAATGGTTGATACCGCCATGAACCACCAGTTACTGGTGACTGCTACTTGATAGTCGGGCGTTATAATCTGTGCTGCGGACTGTGTGAAGCCAGCCAGCAAGGGATCGATACTGGTGATGAATAAGTTAGCACCAAAGCCGGCTGAGACGCCTGCAAAACTGGTGACAATACCAAGTATTGGCGAGCGTCCTGCTGCCATAAAGAGCGTTGCTGCCAGAGGTGGTAAGACGACATAGCCGGCATCCATCGCCAAGGAAGACATCACCCCTATAAACAGGGTGGCTGGAATCAGGTACTTATCTTGTATGGCATGACCCGCGGCACAGATTAATGCTGGCAACAAACCACAGCGCTCGGCCAAGCCAATACCGAGCATACCCACCAAGACAATACCCAAGGGCGGAAACTGAATAAAGTTCTGCACCATGCTGCTCAGCCACCACCAGATGCCCTCGGCTTGCAACACGCTTTGCGCCATCACCAGCTCTGATTGCTCTGGCCCTAGCCAGCGAACTGCCTGCCACTGAAAGATGACTGCAATCTCTGCCAACAAAACAATTAACAGCGAGCCGGCAATAAATAAGATGCTAGGATCAGGCAGGCGATTACCAACACGCTCAAGCTTATCCAGTAGGCTACTCATGTCATCAGCCGCTGCAATCGGCCATCAATTACTGCGCCAGACCACGGTCAACCAACTCAAAGACATCACTACTGAGGCCTTCTGTATCGAGAATACGACGCAACTCAGTACACATTAATGCCTGTCGCTGACTATCATATTTATGCCATGAAATAAGCGGCTTCAGCAGACGTGCTGCAACCTGTGGGTTGATTGCATTCAGCGCTATGACTTGATCAGCGAGGAAGCGATAACCTGAGCCGTCTTTGGCATGGAAGGTGGTTGGGTTAGCCATACTGAAGCTACCGATTAAGGCACGCACCTTATTTGGGTTTGTCATCGCAAAGGCTGAATGCTGCATTAAACCCTGAACCACTTGTAAGGCATCTGCAGTGCGTGCACGTGCCTGCAATGAAAACCATTTATCCATGACCAGTGTGTCACCCTGCCAACGTTGCGCAAAACTATCTAGGGTTTGTTGTCGTTGATCACAATCAACATCATTCAAGGCGTCTAAGGCTGACATACTCGCAGTCATATTATTAGCCGCGGCAAAGTAGTCTGCTGCTAACTGATGATACTGCGCCTTATCTAAAACACAGAGATATGATAGACAAACTGCGACTAAACGACGCTGCCCCATTTCTACCGCATTATAGTCATACGACTTATTCCTAGAAGTTTTCATGTGCTGCTGCACACAGCTCAATAAGGACGCTTCAAGCTTTTCTGCTATCGCCGCCTGTAATAGCTTGCGTGCCTGATAGATGGCATCGACATCAATCGGCGTCATCAATTCTGCTAGATAAGTCTCTGGTGGCAAGATCATCATCTCAGCAATATACGCAGGGTCTGCTTCAGCCTGCTGTGCAAAGAAGTTGGCTAGTGCCTTACAAAAATCCTCATGCTGTGGTGGCTCTTGCGCCGATTGTATGGCTTTGATTGAGCGCAGAATACAGCTGACCGCAAATTGCTGACCGGCTTCCCAGCGATTGAAGCTATCATTATCATTCGCCATTAGAAATGCGTAGTCCGCATCACTGTAGTTATAGTCCAACTTCACTGGTGCCGAATAGCCGCGCAAAAGTGAGGGGGTCGGTTCCTCACTGATCTTCTGAAAACAAAACTGCTGACTTATTTTATTCAGTTGCAGTGTCATCTCGGCTTTCGGGCCAACATCACTATCGAGCAAACTTAATGGCATCACTTTGCCATGAGCATCAAGCAAGGCTATAGAGACTGGCGTTAGTTGCGCCTGCGGTTGTGGCTGTTGCGTGTTACTGACCAGCTGCTGTTCAAACTGCAGTGTATAAGTTTGCGCCTGTGCATCATAAATTGATTCCACCTTTATGGTCGGTGTTCCAAACTGGCTATACCAGGGCATAAAATCACTGAGGTCGGTTGCATTCGCTTCGGCCATCGCCTGTGCAAAATCATCAGTGGTGACAGCTTCACCATCGTGTTTTTCAAAATAGCGTTTTAAGCCTCTTTTAAAGCCAGCCTTACCGAATAAGGTCTGGTACATGCGCACCACTTCAGCACCTTTCTCATACACCGTTAGCGTGTAGAAATTATTAATCTCTACATAGGAGGCAGGACGAATAGGATGCGCCATCGGACTGGCATCTTCAGCAAACTGATGGGTGCGGAAAAAACGCACGTCTTGAATGCGCTTAACCGCACGTGAGGTCATATCCGAGGTGAACTCTTGATCACGGAACACGGTTAGGCCTTCTTTTAGACTGAGCTGGAACCAATCACGGCAGGTGACACGATTACCAGTCCAGTTATGAAAATACTCATGTGCAATGACGGCTTCAATCGTCATATAGTCAGCATCTGTTGCCGTCTCAGGACTGGCGAGGACACATTTAGAGTTAAAGACATTCAGGCCTTTATTCTCCATCGCACCCATATTGAAGTCATCGACTGCAACGATCATATAGGTATCCAGATCGTATTCCAGAGCATAGGTCTTTTCATCCCATGCCATCGCCTTCTGTAAAGACAATAAGGCATGCTCACACTTATCCGCGTTATGCGCCTCGGTATAGACCTCTAGATCAATAACACGCCCACTCATTGTTTTGAAAGTGGCGCTATTACAGCTTAGGTCACCGGCAACCAAGGCGAATAGATAACTCGGCTTTGGAAACGGATCATGCCACTCAGCAAAATGACGCCCCTCAGCAAGCTCACCCTGCTGAATGCGATTACCATTCGATAGCAGCACTGGAAAGGCTTTAGCGTCGGCCTCGATACGCACTGAAAAGATCGCCATAACATCAGGCCGATCTAGGTAGTAAGTAATCTTGCGGAAACCTTCAGCCTCACATTGCGTGCAGTAGTTACCTGCTGAAAGGTAGAGCCCTTCCAATGCGGTGTTACTCGCAGGGTCTATTTCAACCTGAGTTTGCAAGGTGAATTGAGCGGGTACCTGTTCGATTTTCAGCTGCTCATCTGTCTGCTGATAGGCGTCGCCACTCAGGCTGACCCCATCAAGCATGACCTGCTTTAGCTTCAGCTGCTCACCATGTAAAACCAGTGGCGGCCTCACGGCGGCCTCTAAGTCACTCGCAACAAAGTCAATTTTTGACTCTACAACGGTCTTTTCAGCGTATAATTTGAAACACAGTGCTACTCGCTCAATGCGGTAGTAAGGTGCGAGATAATCTTGCAGTAAGATTGCTTTTGGATTTCCATCTTTCATCATTAATTTTATTTTGCTTACAATTTGAATACGTTATTATGCCCAGCCTTCACCGGGAGACCCTTTTACTATGCTGCAATTAGCGCCCATAGTCACTCATATCGCAGGTTATCGTTTCGTGCCCGTAGAGGACACGCAAGCCACTCTATTAGAGATTGAGGGGTTTTCACACGGCCTAGGCATTCTAGGTACTGTATTTTTAGCCAGCGAAGGCATTAATATCAGCATTGCTGGCAATCTACTCGCTGTCCTCAGCTTTCGCCAACGCCTGGATCAAGACCCACGTTTCTGTAACATTAAGTTTCATGAAACCTATTGTCAGAAGATTCCTTACAGCAAGCTTAATTTTAAGACTAAAAAAGAGTTGGTGCCATTAGGTGTTGAAAACGTCACCACCACTGACTCTGAACAGCAGTATCTGAGCCCCGTAAAACTAAAGCAATGGTTAGATGAAGGGCGAGATTTTAATCTCATCGATATGCGCAACACATTTGAATATGAGATCGGTAGCTTTGCCACCGCGAAGCACCTTAACCTGAAGAAATTCAAAACCTTAAAACAACGCCATGACGAGGTTTCAGCCTTAGATAAAGATAAACCCATGGTGACTTTCTGCACCGGTGGTATCCGCTGTGAAAAAGCAGCGCCGTATATGCAAAGCCAAGGCTTTACAGAGGTTTATCAGTTAGATGGCGGCATCATCGAATATCTACGCCAAACTGGGGGCAGTCACTGGCAGGGAAACTGCTTTGTTTTTGATGAACGCATCAGCATAGACAGCCAGCTGCGCACCCAGCCAATGCGGCTCTGCCTAGAATGCCAAGTCTCATTGCATGAGGAAGACAGCGCTTTTGTTAATGCCACTGATGAAACAGGGTCTGCTGAGCCCATGGCTGAGTTATGTCTTGCCTGTCAACAACGTAAGCAGGTAGACCATGGCTCTGTTTGATTTCTGTCTCAATTTAACCAGCAGTCAGTTCAAAGATGATCAGGCGCTGGTTCTGGAACGTGCACAACAGGCGGGGGTTAGTCACTACCTCATTGCTGGATCAGATCTTGCTGACAGCGAACAAGCTGTTGAACTCTGCACTCAACACCGGCATAACTTATATGCGACGGTTGGTGTACATCCACATAACGCTAAAAGCTGGCAGGCTGATACTCGCGCCGCTTTAGAGACCTTAGCTGCGCGCAGTGAAGTACTCGCGATTGGTGAGGCTGGCTTAGATTTCCACCGCAACCTCTCCACAGAAGCACAACAAGAGCATGCTTTTAGAGAGCAGATCGAACTGTCTATTCAGTCTGATCTACCGTTATTTCTGCATGAGCGTGATGCGCATGATCGCTTTCGCGAAATTATTAGTGAATACCTTAGTCAGCTCAACGCCACCGTGGTGCACTGCTTTACCGGCGACCGCAGGGCCTTAGAATGTTACATCGAGATGGGCTTTTATATTGGCATCACGGGTTGGATCTGTGATGAGCGAAGAGGTAAGCACCTGCATGATCTAGTCTCTTTGATTCCACAAGATCGACTCTTAATAGAGACTGATGCGCCCTATTTACTGCCACGCAGCCTGCGACCAAAACCAAAAAATCCACGTAATGAACCCTGTCATCTGCCACATATCGCAGAGCATATTGCCCGCCATCGCGGCGATGACACACTGGCACTTTGCCGTTACAGTATGGATAACGCACACCGCTTTCTTGGACTCACAGAAACAGGGCACGATGCCTTGTCTAAAAAGTCATAAGAAGAGCATCACCTGAGTAAACATTAATGCAAGTACAAAACCGCATCACCAGCAAGTTAGAAGAAGCCTTCTCACCGCAGCACTTAGAGGTGCTTAACGAGAGTAACAAACACAATGTACCGCCCGGGTCTGAATCACATTTTAAATTAATTGTTGTCTGTGAGTCTTTTCAAGGTGAGATGTTGATTAAACGTCAACGACAGATCAACCAACTCTTGGCAGATGAGCTAGCGAATGGTGTGCATGCACTCTCTATGCATACTTATACGCCAGCAGAATGGGCTGAAAAGAATGGCCTCAGCCCGAAATCACCGCCCTGTCTTGGTGGCGGAAAGTAAATGGCTGATCACTCTAGAAATGTATAATGAATTCGTCAGCAAGTTGATCGATTTACGCGTTGAACATGCCGACCTAGACACGGCCATCATCGCCTTAGTGGCTAGCCCGCATAGTGATGAACTGCAGATTAAACGCCTAAAAAAACGCAAGCTGGCCATCAAAGACGTAATCACTCGAATGGAATCTAAGCTGATTCCAGATATTGATGCCTAGTCTCTCTAGTCAGCGAGAGTGCTGGTTTCTAGTGCTGCCTGCATATCTGCAGGCGAAATAGGCAGACTGAGCTCGGCATCAAAATTAAATTGCTGCCTTAAGGTCGACAGGTGGTTTTCAAACTCTTTTTCATAAATGACTATGCATTTTGCATTCTGTTTCTGAATGCCTGCAATAATCGACTCTAGATTACTCAGGCGATCACGAAAGGTATGTTGATAATTAAACTCTGCAACAACAACATCATAGTGTGTGCGTTTAAGTCGTGAGATCGCTTTGCGCGTGGTGATCTCTTGTGTGACTTCATAACCCATACTCTTATAGAGCTCTGTAAAGTCCTCATAACCACCAAGCTCAATCACTGAGAGTAATTTTTTCACTGCTACACCTATTAGTATCGCGTCGTACGTAAGCTGCGATCCGCTAGACGTGTTATCTCGCCATGATGCACCTTGAATTCACCAGCCTTTCTATCAGCAAAAAACAGTTCTAAGGTTTCATTAATCACCGGAAAGGCAAGTTCATCCCAAGGAATATCTGCCTCTGATACAAACTCAGTTTCTAAACTTTCTATACCTGGGCTGGCTTCTGGCTTATCAAGCTGAGCGCGAAAAATCATATAAACCTGACTAATATGCGTTAGGTTATAGACGGTAAATAAGGACATCTCGGTGACAGTCGCCGTCGCTTCCTCATAGGTTTCACGAGCCGCACCCTGTTGCACTGTTTCATTATTTTCCATGAACCCTGCCGGCAGAGTCCAAAGCCCTAAGCGCGGCTCTATGGCGCGCTTACAGAGTAAAACCTTGTCCTCACAGGTCACCACACAACCGGTAACAATCTTTGGGTTTTCATAGAAAATAGTGTCGCAATCAGGGCAACAAAAACGCGCCCGATTATCGCCATCAGGAACCTTAGATTGGATTTTATCTGAACCACAGTGACTACAGAATTTCACAGGCCTTCTCTCAAAACTAGAGGCAGACGCTATCGCTAAAAAAACAGCTGACAGCGTCGCCAGTCATTAAACGTCGCAGACAACAGCGCGTTTTGGATCACGAATCCACTGACTCCAAGAGCCGATGAATAAGCGTGCAGGCTGGTAGCCAGCAATCTTTTGTGCCAAAAGGTTATGGCATGCTGTCACACCTGAACCACACATGTTTACTAGCTGAGCGACATCACCTTCTGGGATAACACCAGCAAAACGCTGCTGCAACGCTTCCGCAGATTGAAACTTGCCTTCGCTTGTGAGGTTGCCACCAAAAGGTAGGCTCTGCGCACCGGGCACATGCCCTGGCACAGGATCGGTTTGCTTATCTTTACCGGTAAAACGATCTGCAGGTCGGGCATCAACCAGAGTGATTTCTGCAGCGGCTAGTTGTGTTTCAACACTGTCTACATCCATTACCCAAGCAGCATTCACAGCCGCCTGAAAATCACCTGCAGCATAGCTTGGTGCATCAGTCACCAAGTCCATACCTGCTTCCTGCCATGTCTTCAAACCACCATCTAGCACGGCAACATTCTCATGACCTAACCAACGTAAAAGCCACCATAAGCGTGAGCCAAAAGCTCCAAACATATCGTCATAAGCAATTACTTGAGTCTCTTTATTAATACCCCATGCTCGACATTGTTCAGCTAAAACTTCAGCCTCTGGGATCGGATGACGGCCTGATGTTTCTGTCATTGCTGAAGATAATTGAGTATCCATATCAGCGCGCTGTGCACCGGCAATGTGTCCTGATTGATAGGCTTTCAAGCCACCTTCTGGATCTTTTAAACTGAAGCGACAATCGAATACACGTACATTGTCGTTACCGACAATCTGTGCCAGTTCCTGTGCTGAAATAATAGTATTAAACGCCATGCTTATCCCCTACTTTTGATACGTTGACCTAGAGCCTGTCTAAATCAATCTTGGATCTGATAGGACTCGTTCTGTTGAGCCCCAAGCTGCACATAAGCTCAGAGCAAATCGCTCTGAGCAGTGATAATAATTAAAATGACTTTAACACAATAAAATGACTTTCAAAGTGAGCCTATACTAGAAAGGCTTAGTCTTTAGGTAGACCCACTAAACGTCGGTCACCTTGGATAATCTCACCCTCTGGATGCAGTAATGACATGTATTCGATGCGACTGCCAAACTCTACTGCAACACCGATATAGCGATCAGTACCGTTGATACTGAATTCAAACACATAGAAACGCCTCAGCCCTATTCTTCCTGAGCGTGCCCGTGCAAAGCGCATTTTGCTCTGATGGATCGATTGATCCAAGAACTGCACACGATTGCCTTCACTGAATTCACGGCAATGCGCTATGGCAAACTCACGCGAGCGTGCGCCATCCAGCCAAAGCCATACTAGTAGTCCAACAATCGCTAAGGTCAGTAAGACATCCATCGCTGCGCTATCGCCCTAAGTTTTAATCAAGTGCCGTAAAAATCTGGTCACGAATCTCATCTACCAGACCAATACCATTAACCTTAATATACTTTGGTGCTGCAGCAGAATTCTCAGCCGCCCACTCAGAGTAATAACCAATTAATGGTTCTGTTTGCTCATGGTAGACACGCAAGCGTTCACGCACGGTATCTTCAGCGTCATCGACACGTTGCATTAAGTCCTCACCAGTTTCATCATCTTTATTGGCAACCTGCGGCGGGTTATAGATGAGATGATAACTACGCCCTGAGGCAGCATGCACTCGACGGCCACTCATACGCTTAATAATTTCATTATCATCGACATCAATTTCAACCACCGCATCTATTTCAACACCATCATTCTTTAATGCCTCAGCCTGCGCAATGGTGCGTGGGAAACCATCAAATAAGAATCCATTAGCACAATCATCTTCTGCAATACGCTGTTTCACTAAACCGATAATAATGCTGTCAGAAACCAAACCCCCGGCATCCATCACTTGCTTTGCTTGCACGCCTAGAGGTGTGCCTTGTTTAACCGCTGCCCGTAACATATCGCCCGTAGAAATCTGAGGAATGTCATAACGTTGTTTGATGTGGTTTGCCTGTGTGCCTTTACCTGCACCCGGGCCGCCTAATAAGATTGCACGCATTAGTTTATACTCCAGCGGTTAGCGAATTAATTAAATCGGTAGCTCAACATTTTACATATATCCGCAAGGCTACCCATGCTGATATCAAACGCAACTCATACATTATGACCAAAATCACTGACTTTGACGCTATTGAAACGCAGCAAATACAGGGCCACATCGATCAACGCTGGCCTGATGAGGTCATTACTATAGAAATTGCTGATGTCGAATTGGAATTAAACGAGATTAACGCCGAAAGTGCATCCTACCCAACCGTGGTATGGCAAGCCGAAGATTGCACCTTTCTGCTTATCAAGGCGGCTAAAGACGAATTCCGAGGACTGTTTTTTTACGAAGATAACCAGCATTTCTCCACAGATCAACACTATTTTACCGAAATTAATCATTGCGTCATTACTCTGATACAGACTCAAGCTGAATTCGCCGATGCCGCAAAAGCCTAATTAATCTGTAGCATTACCTTATTTTATTACGTACGGAATCAATTCAATATGACTAAAAAGAATGCCTTTTATGCTCAATCAGGTGGTGTCACCGCCGTTATTAATGCCACTGCCTGTGGCTTGATTGAAACTGCCCGCAAACATAAAGATGTCATCGCCAAGGTGTATGCCGGCCGTAACGGTATTATTGGTGCCCTAACCGAGGATCTCATCGACACCTCAAAAGAATCAGCGCGCGCTATTGCGGCCTTACGCCATACACCATCAGGTGCTTTCGGCTCCTGTCGTTATAAGTTGAAGAGTGTTGAAGAAGATCGCGCTCAATATGAGCGTTTAATCGAAGTCTTTAAGGCGCATAACATTGGCTACTTTTTTTATAATGGCGGTGGCGACTCACAGGACACCTCCAATAAAGTCTCACAGATCAGCAAGAAAATGGGTTACCCAATCCAATGCATTGGTATCCCAAAGACTGTGGACAATGACTTACCAGTGACTGATAACTGCCCGGGCTTTGGCTCGGTAGCAAAATACGTTGCCGTCTCTATTCGTGAGGCCGGCTTTGATGTCGCCTCAATGGCTAAGACCTCTACCAAAGTATTTGTGATGGAAGTAATGGGCCGGCATGCCGGCTGGATTGCGGCGGCGGGAGGCCTAGCGGCTGAAAATAAAGGGGATGCGCCACATATTATTATCTTCCCAGAGGTCGCCTTTGATCGTAAGGCATTCATGCTTAAGGTCAAACAGTCGGTTGCTGATTATGGTTATTGCGCCATCGTCGTCTCTGAAGGCGCGCATTATGCCGATGGTACCTTCCTCGCTGATGCGGGCAATACTGATGCCTTTGGGCATAAACAATTAGGCGGTGTTGCTCCGGTGCTGGCGCAGATGGTCAAAGATGAGACGGGCTTTAAATACCATTGGGCGGTGGCTGATTATTTACAACGCTCAGCGCGCCATATCGCCTCTAAGACGGATGTTGAGCAAGCCTATGCGGTTGGCAAGGCTGCTGTAGAGTTAGCCATTGCTGGTGAAACAGCAGTCATGCCGACTATTGTCCGTAGCTCAAACAAGCCTTATCGCTGGAAAATTGGTAGTACGAAACTTTCACGTGTTGCCAATGTTGAGAAAATGATGCCAAAAAGCTTTATTAGTAAAGATGGCTTTGGTATTACACAGAAGTGCCGTGATTATCTAGCGCCCTTGATCAAGGGTGAAGATTACCCACCGTATAAAAATGGTCTACCTCAGTACGTCACGCTAAAGAATGTCGCTGTGGCAAAAAAACTCAGCGATGAATTCATCCCCTGAGACCTTAAAAATCAGATGCGCGTTGGGTGATCGTCATTCGCCCACGCTCATGATTTATTGAAAGCTGACCTAGAAACGACATCCCGAGTAATATTTCTTCGCCTTGCATGTAGGGGTTAATACTCGCCTGCACATTTTGTAAGGTGATCTCACCCAAACTAACAGTACTCAGGCGTGTGGCGTAAACCGTAATCACTCCGTTCGCCGTATTTGCCTTTATTTGCCCCCCTCTTTTTAAGCCTAGCCGCTCAGCAACCGCAGCTGGCACGGTCACATGACTGGCCCCAGTGTCCACTAAAAAGCGCACTGTACCGCCATTAATTCGCCCTTTTGCAATATAGTGCCCTGAGGCACCGCTACGTAAAACCACCTGTCGATCACCAGCCACCGATACCTGATTAACGACGGCTTCCTCGGTATCACGCTTCTGCTCTAAGAATTTAGAAAAAAGCATCGTCAGCAGCACAAGAATGCCAATCCAAGCCAGCGAGATCATCCAGCGCCCTAAGCGGGTAGCAAAATCGTTTGGGTAAGCCATATTTATTTCGTCATAAGTGTCCCTTCATTGTAGTGACATGATCGAGAATTGCGATCTTTCTAGCTGCACAACACCTTGTACTAAAGCGCTTTTTTTTGTGAATAACTAAGCTATACAGAATTACCTATATAAGTTTGTCTAATTTATTCAATCGGAGGGATTACGTTTGCAGGCGAATCTGGGATAATCGCTTCTCTGTGCGAAATAATTCACGGCTAGACACCGATTGAAGACACGCAGATTAGTCGAAACTAGCGCCACTAGTGCGCTCAAATTCCTTGGAGTCAAAAATGGGATTATTTGGATTTGGTAAAAGCAAAGAAAAAAAAGCCGTTGCCAGCAAGAATGACAACTTCGCACTCAGCGGCCCAAATAACGCAAGCAGTGCTCGTTGCATTATGGCAGCAGCAGTTCGTGGAGTCGCTTTAGAACTAGACTTAGGTGATGGCAAAAATTTAGAAATGTCACATGGCCCGGTCAAGCTCAACAGCGAAAATGCAATTTACACCTACCTTGATGTCAAAGGTGATGGTGCTCCACTGCGTCCGAAAAAAGCACGTCACCTCGGTGACCAGAATTATTGGTTAGCCGTTGCTAATGAATTACTCGACAACAACCTACAGATAGAGACCATATTACGCCGCATGGATGAAATCCTTGCGACTAATGACTATCTCGCTGGCCCAATTACACAGGCTGACGGCCCGGTTGCTGCTGGTGTTATACATCTAAAGAAAGCCGGTAGTTGCCCACAGGGTCTGAGCCATGTTGATGCCTGGTTAAGCCGAGTTGAGCAGATAGTCCCTGAAGGCATACGTGCAGACGTAATGTCTCAAGTTAGCTAATCCTATTCACGATAGAAACGAAATTTATTTAAGAGGAAACCTCCATGGATTTATTTGACCAACGCGCAGCAGGTGATGCCGATGCGGGCGAATACGGCCTTTCTGGTGAAATGAAGAAAACCCAGTACGTACTTCAACTATTAGGCGCTGCCTATTGTGCCGACACACTAAAATGTATTTTAGTTGCTGCAGAACAAGGCATGGAAATGAATACCGGCACCATCAATATTGCTGATGGTGAGAATCAGTCTGCAGATTTTATTGCAGTTTCCGAATTTGGCATGTTACCGGCACTCAAAGAAAATGACTTTTTCAGCTATGGCGTAAAGTCGATTACTGAATATATCAATGCACGCGGACTAGGCTTCTCACTGATTCCTAAAAACGTGACCCAAGCAGCTGAGCAAGATGATTGCTGTTCAACTGCACGTAATCAAGCCGGCCCACATGTTTCGGCAATCGTGCAAGAAACCTTAGTTAAGTCAACGAATGATGCCACCATTATTGATGCCGCAAAAGTTGCCTTAGCACCGTTATTAGATGATCTAGAACAACGCTTAGCGAAGAATAAATTCATCGCAGGTAAAAACTTCTCACTCGCTGATATTTACTGGATGGCTCATCTCCACTTACTTAGCCTAACACCTGCAAACGATCTTATTGAGCAACACACCAAGATCAAAGCATGGATGGAAACACTGCGTGCTAAAAAGAGTAACTGTGGTCAAGCATTAATTGCTACCAGCTTATTACCGACAATCGCTGATATCCAAAGCAATACTATTAAGGACATTGTTATTACTGACTTCTAGTCGACATAACATCCAAAAAAAACGCGGCCACCTTTGCAGGCGCCGCGTTTTTTTTGCTCTAAATTTAGCTATTAACTAGCGGCTAGAACATTTCAGATGCATCCACATCAGTCACTGGCTTATTCCCATCTCGAGCTGGTATAAACGGCCCTGTAATCATATCTGCATAACAACTACCAGGGCCAACCATTGGATAAACACCGGCATCGGTATCAATAATAACTTCTAGGAAGGCAGGCCCTGGGAACTCAATAAACTCACGTACGACACGTTCTAGATCTTCCTTCTTATCGAGACGCACCGCATATTCAAAGCCATCAGCTTCGGCAGCCTTAACAAAGTTCTTTTTATGCAGTGACTTATCACTGGCTGAGAGACGCCCCTTGAAAAACAACTTCTGCCATTGCTTAACCATACCGTCACCAAAATTATTCAGCACTACCGTCTTCACGGGTAGGTTATAGGTGGTTACAGTTTCCAAGTCACCCAGATTCATCCGAATACTGGCATCACCATCAATATCAATCACCATCGCATCTGGCTTAGCAAACTGTGCACCGATTGCTGCTGGCAGGCCGAAGCCCATGGTGCCCATACTGCCGGAAGTCATCCACAGTCGTGGGTGCTTAAAATCAAAGTACTGTGCTGCCCACATTTGATGCTGGCCAACGCCAGTACTTACAATTGCTTCACCTTTAGTGATTTTATTGATTTCTTCAATCACTGCATATGGCTGGATATGCTCACTCTCGCGATCATAGTTCATCGCATAGGTTGATTTCAGATCAGCCACATGTGCGTGCCACTGACTATAATCCGCTGTGAATTTATATTCGTTTTGACCGAAGTCCAGCAGCCTAGTGAGACTCTGCGGCAGCAAACCAACATGATGCCAATCAACTGACTTAACCTTATCTATTTCTGAAGGATCAATGTCAAAATGTGCGATGAATTTTGCTGCTGGTGCAAATTCCGCAGGCACTGCTGCCACTCGATCATCAAATCGTGCACCGACTGCAATCAAGAAATCACAATCATCAGTCGCATAGTTAGCAAAGGCGGTGCCATGCATGCCGAGCATATGTAGCGCCCGTGAACGCGTTGTATCATAGGCACCAATGCCCATGAGCGTAGACACCACTGGAATACCATAGGCGTCAGCAAACTCGGTTAATTCTTTTGAAACCTCAGCATTAATGGCACCACCACCAATATACAGCAGAGGTTTCTTAGCCTTGCTTAAGGCATCGTAGAACTGCTGACACTTTTCAACTGGCAATGGATTCGCTAAGACACTATGAATACGCTCACGATAACCACGAATCGGTAAACGACCATGACCTTGAAATGAACCCACCCAGTTTTGCACATCTTTAGGAATATCGACGACCACTGGCCCCGGTCGACCGGTGCGCGCAATCTCAAAGGCGGTCCGTAAGGTAGCCTCTAATTTTGTCGGATCAGTGACCAAGAAAATATGCTTAGCAATAGCCCCCATAAGATTTGAGATTGGCGCCTCTTGGAAGCCGTCACTGCCAATTGCTGCTGTTGGTACCTGACCACAAATCACAACAATTGGAATTGAGTCTGCCATACAGTCACGCACTGGCGTTACAGTATTTGTCGCTCCAGGGCCTGAAGTCACCATCACCACGCCCACTTTGCCACTGGCACGGGCATAACCAGAGGCCATAAAGCCGGCACCCTGCTCATTCGCTGGGACAATCAGTGGCATGGCGTCATTATTATCTTCGTTATAACGAAAAACAGCATCGTAGGTAGGTAGGATGGCACCACCACTGTATCCAAAGATAACTTCGGTCTGTTCTTGGGCGAGGACCTGCACGATCATGTCGGAGCCGGTCATTTCAGTACCAGCTAGGGGATGAGTTGAGGTCTGTTGAATCTCTTCTGCTTGTTCGGCTGCGCTTTGCATTTTCTCTAAAACTTTCTATAAAATAAGTAACTTAATAAAGTATCTTACTTGCTACAGGTGAGTCAATGAAAGCCTGTCATAGTTCGGCTAATAGAGTGATCTCCTACCCATTAGCGATAGCCCAAAAGATAGCCATGCGACATCAGGGGATAGATGAATTCAGCGCTTATAAAAAAACGCCCTCCGCTAAGCAGAGGGCATTTAGTGAGTCATCAACGAACACAATTTTCTTCCGTGGGTTCACTGACTACTCGAGTACCTCTTGAAATTTCTAAATTTAACTTAAAACGACCACACCCTAACTAGCGCCTAGAAAGGCTTAGAATCTAAGCCCTTGAATCTCTCTGCCAAGTAAATGCCTAACTTAATAGTATGCACATACTTTAATTATTAGTCTTAGAGTCTAATTTATTAGCCCCTAAAAGGTTATCTACTAGCCCATTCATCTGACTAGATGAGAAAGCCATATCAAAAATGTTACCAAATGCCTGCCCAGCTGCAATCATCACTGTCTCACCTGTCGCATAATATACAGAGTCTAAAACCCTGTTTTGCCGGTGATTGACCTCGCCATTAAGGCTTTCAGCACCTCTATCAAAGATAGCCATAAAGCCTACTGATGAAGCCATCAGGCATAGCCTGAGCATAAGGAACTTCAGTAGACGACATCTCCACCACACCCTCTCTTCTAATAATTATGATAGCCATAGAGGCCTTACAGTCAACTTAATCAGCTATTACTCTCATTGAAACTTAGATGATTATGATACATATTATAAACGCGATTTATTTAATAGTTATTTAAGTTTATTTTCAGTGTATTATATCGATCTTGATATGTAATTTTTATCACGGAAGTATTGCGCTATCCATAAAAAATATTAGAAGGTGATCAGGGAATATCTTCTTCCATATAAAAAATAGACTTATGGGTGTTTACAACAGTCCGGACTGACAGCGACAGGGAAAAAACCTAGGCTAAATACATGACTATAGATCTACTTACTTTCGACTTACAACGCACCCAATGCTTTAAACGCTATAGCGTTGAATGCTTACAGCCATTAGCGAAACGTAGCAGTATTCGAGCATTACGTAAAAACACCATCATCTGTATGGATGGCGATATATTGCAATCTATCTACTTCATTCTTAAAGGAACCGTTAGGGTATTCAAAGAAAACCAACAGGGTAAAGAGGTAACACTGTATGAATTAGGCCAGGGCCAATCCTTCGGTGAAAGCGCTTGGTTAAACAACGGTAACCAATTCGCTAGCGTTATTACCAAAGAGCCTTGCAATATTCTCACTATCCAACACTCTGACTTCGCCCAGTTTTATGAGGAACACCCTGACTTCATGCACTGTATTGCAAAGCGCCTATCAATGGCCGTAGAAGACATTGCCCAACACTTAAAGGAAATCGCATTGGGTAGTATCCACCAGCGTGTGCTGTGGGCATTACGTAGCAATGCTCAAGAAATAGATGGGCACAAAATTGCTAACTTTTCTACCCATCGTGAATTGGCTAGTCTTATTGGTTGTTCTAGAGAATCGGTGAGTCGCACCATCCAAGATCTGAAAAAAAGTGGTGATGTCATTCTTGATGGTGACACCATCCAATTGCAGAGCTAGCGACCGCACCCCATATCGCTAAACAAAACCTGTATAGCGTCCGTGCAAGTGCAAACTTGCACGGACTTTATATATGGGTAAGCTGCTTGGCTAATCATTACTTTAGTGAATGCCAAAATGGAAACTAAAAACACTGCAAAAAGCTACAAGCCTGAAGAATATCTTATTACTGATGAGCCCTACTACGAGCCAATTGCTGACGAAATTGAGGTCTTTGAGGCTGCCTACAAGAACAAACTCCCTGTTTTATTGAAAGGCCCTACCGGCTGTGGCAAGACACGTTTTATGGAATACATCGGTTGGCGTTTGCAAAGCCCACTGATTACAGTGTCATGTCACGATGATTTAACCGCTTCTGACTTAGTTGGCCGTTATCTAGTGACTGGTGGCGAAACCGTCTGGGTTGATGGCCCACTAGCTACAGCTGTTCGCACTGGTAGCATTTGTTATTTAGATGAGATTGTCGAGGCACGAAAAGATACCACTGTTGTTATTCATCCGCTTTGTGATGATCGACGTGTCTTACCTATCGAAAAACTGGGTGAGTTATTAGAAGCACCAGAAAATTTCTGTATGGCTATCTCCTATAATCCGGGATATCAAAGTGTTCTCAAGGATCTAAAACAAAGTACCCGACAACGCTTTGTTGCTCTTGAGTTTGATTATCCTGATGCGGCAACTGAGCAAAAGATTGTTGAGACCGAGACCGGTGTTGATAATGTAACCGCGAAACAGCTGGTTAAGTTTGCACAGATGACACGTAACTTAAAAGGCAGTGGCTTAGATGAAGGTGCTAGTACACGCTTATTGGTACATGCAGGCAAATTGATTGCTACTGGTATTAACCCAGTCACCGCTTGTCGAAGCTCAATTTCTCAAGCCTTGAGTGATGACCCTGAAATGCTCTCTGCAGTTAATGAGCTAAGTTCTTCAGTATTTTAATATCATGCTGCGCGTCGATCGACGCGCACAGCTCTAGCGTATCGAACAACAACTCATCGACACGAGTAATCATTCACTAAATTTTAGGCAAAAAAACGCCGACAAACAGTCGGCGTAATAATCTACATGGAGGTAGAGATAGAAATGGGTTTAAAACAAAGCAATCGCTGTAGCGAATAAAGCAACGATGCCTGAAACAAATATAGCTGCTTCAGCACACATTACAGAGATGCCTTTATCAAAGAATGAAGTAAAACGTGTCATTTGCGTTCTCCTAATTAAGTTTTAAATAAGGTTTAAATTTGAAAGGTTAGAATAGTAGAACTTTCTAATATAAGCAAGTGCTTATTCAGGATAAGTCTAATATGTCCTTGTACAAATCCCCTTTTTGCTAAAAACTAGTGCTGAAATAACAACTTAACTCAAGGGCTGGCCTGTTTTCAGGACGATCTTGAGCAAACTAGGGAATATCGTGCTCCAAAATACTTTCTTTTTCATCCTGCTGACGGCAGCAACTGTAGCCTTTGCTAACTTACTCTCGCCTTTTTTCCAGCCGTTGTTATGGGCCATCACGCTTGCGGTCTTGTTTCGTGGCTTACATCACTTCTTAAAGCAACGCCTTGGCAGTCAACGCAGCAATAGCCGCGCATTACTCAGCGTCTTCATTATTCTTGTCTGCGCTATCGCACCGGCTTTGTTCTTAAGTATTGCGGTGGCTAGGGAAGGGGTGGGTTTATACCAAGCGATCACCTCAGGTGAAATCAATCTAGCGCAGGGTATTCAATGGCTCCAACAGAGCCTGCCTGCCCTAGAACAGTTATTGCAGTATGCAAACCTTTCCCTCTCTGATTTGGAGAGCAAACTTAGCGATAGCGCAATGCATTTAAGCCAAGCCTTCGGCGCTTACCTCCTTAGCTTTGGTCAGGATGCCTTACAGTTCACGCTCTTATTTTTCTTGATGCTGTATCTTTTATTCTTTTTTATTCGTGATGGCGATAAGTTACTCAATCAGTTGGTCGAGACGCTACCACTCGGTGATCAAAACGAACGCTTATTACTCAATAAATTTGCTGAGGTATCACGCGCTACTATTAAAGGGACACTCGTGGTTGGTGGTATACAGGGGCTGATTGGAGGGCTTAGCTTTGCCTTATTAGGCATTCAGTCAGCCTTGTTTTGGGCAGCAGTGATGACCATTTTATCCGTACTGCCGGCGGTAGGTGCTGCCTTAGTTTGGCTACCCGCCGCGATCTATCTGTTGGCTAATGAACAGATAACTGCTGCCATTATTCTTATCCTGATTGGCGTCTTCGTGATTGGTATGGTCGACAATGTCTTACGCCCTATTCTTGTTGGGCGCGATACCCAGATGCCAGACTACTTAATTCTACTGAGCACCTTGGGCGGCATCGCGATGATTGGTATTTCTGGATTTGTCTTAGGGCCGGTGATTGCCGCATTCTTTCTCGCGATATGGGCCATGTTTGCGCAGCAGTACAACAATAACAAAGGCTAGTGCGGCTACTGTTTATTTTTTGACACGGCGTTTACGCCCTTGATAGGCTGTGACCTGCTGCATGATTTCACTGAAAGGTAAGGCATTCAACTCATTAAACTCGACGAGTGCCTGTTGAATAACCGCATAGACATCATCCTCAGCAGCATTTATCTGCTCGGGATGCCGTCCCTTAAGTAACTCAATTAAGCCTTTCACACCACCACACTGAATCTTAATTTCAGCATTATGCGGCAGCGGCCCATCGACTTGGGTTTGCTGCAAAACAAAGCGCGCCTTATCACGTAGCAGCACTAACAGCTGCTGGCAGTAGGCATGGCTGGCATTAGAGTCGCAGGCCACACCCTCACGATCAGCGAGGTTAAAGCGGGATGACTTGGAACAATTACAGACACGCGAATTAATGGCTTTTTCAAAAGCACATTTAATCGGATTAATCTCAGCATAGGTCGAGCGATAGTGATTCTCATCCATGCTTACGTTATTTTTCCCATTCCCTCAGGATAGGTGCATCACGTTGCTGTGATAACTTGGCCTCTGCCATCGAGACATCTTCTTCAAACATGATTTTAATTTCTTTACCGTCTTCAAGCTGACGCTGTGCTCGTGCAAATTTTTTGGCATCTTTATAGGCATCAAACTGTTCGACAAGATTAATCTCATCTAAACGCATGCGGCCATCACGCACGAGGTGAAATACAAAGTAAGGCATAATCTGAGCTCTGATTAGTGAAGCCGGCTATTTAACCATCCCCTTTACGACTTGGAAATACTACCGAATGATATAAGTGACTATCTCAGGTCGCAGCAGAGCCAATAGCAGCACTTAAATCAGTGATATGCCCTCACTAAGAGTTATTGAAGTGTTTTCTCATATTTTTTAAAGTATCACTATGGAAATTAAACATATATTTGCAGCCAAATTGGCTGATGTCACACCGGGAACGACTAAGAAAGTCTGCATGCCCGGCCGAGCTCCTATCTTATTAGCTAATGTCGAAGGCCAGATCTATGCGGTTGATGACACCTGCACCCATGAAGACTCTTCTTTAGCCCTGGGCTGCTTACGTGGTGATAAGGTTAAGTGCACCTTACATGGCAGTTGGTTTAGCGTCGTCAATGGTGAGCCTTCTGAAGACCCCGCCGATGAAGCCCTAAAAACCTACCGCGTTAGCATCAAAGATGATGTGATTTGGCTCGCGCTAGACTAGTCTCAATACTCGGCTCAAAGCCGCTCTTGGATAAAACTAAGCAGGCACAAAAAAGGCGAGTCAGTGACTCGCCTTTTGATTTCTAACTAGACTGCGTTATTAGTCGATTAACATTGCTGTGCGCCGTGGTATAGATTGACCACATGGCGGGCTTCAGCGAAGAACAACCAACGCTCAACAACTACGCCAGCAAATGCACTAACGACAGCAGCCGCTAACATTAAACTGTTATCACCCTCACCTAGACCAAACCAGACAATCAAGGCGGGCAAGACAAAGGCTAAACTTATTGCGGCCCAACGCAGAACGACTAAACGATCTCGCGCCACTTGATAACCAAACTCATCAGTTAGGAAGGTGCCTGCGGTATGACCAACATCGAGTAAGCGTACTGTACGCGCAGTAAATGAGGTCGCTGTATTGATCGTTGGCCCAGAAGGAGTGCCTATCCAGAAGAAATAAACGATCTTAATCGTTGCTGCAATAACCACCATGTAACTTGCAACCATGGTCAAACCGGACGATACCTCACCCGACAGTGACAACAACCACGAGAACAACAGACCGCCCAACATCAAGCCTAAGGTAATGTAGTTAACTGGTGTTAACGCATTATTCCACTGACGAATAGTCTTTAATGAGGCGTAAATCATGCCGGTGGAAAACACCGTCACAATCGCCCATACACCGGTTAATAGTGCCAAGGCTGTCATCGCAGTCGATGAACTGGCATCAACACCGCGCCACACCAAATAGATGTAAAGCATAACGATCGGGTAAAACAAGATAGCTAATAAACCCTCACGCGCCAACCAAGAAGTACGCACACGACTAAACGCGCGCCATGCATTCTTGGGATTTGCCAAGTGAAAAGTAGATGAGATCAAACCACAGGTAATCAAGGCAAAGGCAACGGCGGATAACAACAATGTTTGTGCCGCTGTCATCGGCTGAGAAAAATCAAACGCACTGTAAATTGCAGTGATTGCGATCAAACCATAGCCGGCGCCAGAGGTCACCGTGAAAAATATAACTGAGAATGCTGGATGCATCTAAATTCCTTTTTATCGTGCAACTAAACGGTTAACCCAATCTTTCACTTTCTCAATAGGGTTCGTTTCGTTTTTGTAAGTGGGAACGTTTGACTTATTACGTGGCGGCAAGTAAGTGTTTACTGGCTTATAACCAAGTTCTGGCATTAGGTGTTCACCACCACGCTCGCGAGAAAGTATAGAAACCTCTGAGTTTGGATCGTCAAAGTCACCAAAGAATCGTGCATGTGCCGGACAGGTCATGACACAGGCAGGTTGACGCTCATCAACAGGTAACTCTTCATCATAAATACGATCGACACAGAGGGTGCATTTCTTCATCACACCTTCTTCAGGGTCAAGCTCACGCGCACCATAAGGGCAGGCCCATGCGCAGAGGTTACAACCCATGCATTTATCTTGATCGACTAAGACAATACCGTCTTCTTCACGCTTATAAGAAGCGCCAGTAGGACATACCGTGACACAGGCTGCATCTTCACAATGCATACATGACATTGGGAAATGCACGGTCTTGTTATCTGGGT